>CAZJZF010000375.1:0-3166 GCA_964550385.1 uncultured Lentimicrobiaceae bacterium
GTCCACCTCACCCCCAACCCCTCTTCCCTCAATACTCACACTCAAACTCACACCGTCTCGCACCTCACCCCCGGCCCCTTATTACTCACACCCACACTCACACTGGTGTCCACCTCACCCCCGACCCCTCAAATCAGGAGCACCTCACCCCCGACCCCTCTCCTCAAGGAGAGGGGAGTAAGAACACTCATAACTCATAACTCATAACTCATAACTCATAACTCATAACTCCTAATTTCTCATTTCTAATTTCTAATTTCTATATTCCTAACTACCTGTTTCGCAATCCAATCAGTAACCACTTCAATCACATTATCGTTGAACTGCTCGCGGTGGTAGCCTTTAACTTTGCCGTTTTTATAGCTCTCTTCCGGGGTGTCGGACTTACAGAAGGCATGATCGCTGTTGCGAAGAAGCACAAACGTGGCAGCACCGGGCCGGTAGTGGTTGATGGTGCGTACGATTCCCTCGTGTTGTTCGGTCGAAAAAGCTTCCAGGTCGCCGCTGCCCCGCATCACCAGGGCGTGGGCGTTGCAGTCGCGCCAGGCTGCCGGCTGGTTCACATCCTGCAGCTCCTGCCAGTAGCTGTAGTGCCTGTCCCAGATGTGTCCGTTATGGTCGTACTGCATCAGGTCGGTGAGGATCGAATCCCAGGCGGGAACCTTTGCCAGCTCGGCGGGATCCTCCTTCAGCACCAGGTAGCGGTAGAGCAGGGGAGTGGCTTCTGCAATCATCTTTTCATTCTCTGCCGGATCCATCCCCATGATGGGATTCTGGAACCTGAACATTGCCAGGATGTACTCGAACCACGAATCGCCGCTTGTCCCTTCGATGATGATCCCCTTTACGTTGAACCCTTTGGCCACCATGGGCGCCTGCATGGCACCCAGTGAATGCCCGAAAATGAATACGTTGGTAGTATCGGCGTCGGGCAAATCGTAAATCTTCCGCAGCCCTGCCTGAAATCCCTCAACCTCCTTGTGCAGTCCTATAGAACGGCAGTCGGGGGTGCCCATGGAAGCACCTTCGCCCGATTTCTCCACCCTCACCACCATAAAGCCCTGGCTCGTAAGCAGTTCTGTGATGCGGCCGTAGGGATGTGTCCCAATATTGTCGAGCGAATAGCACATGTATCCGGGAATGAACAGGATGGCGGGGAAAGGCCCGTCCCCTTCGGGAGTGGTAACGATAACACTCAGGTTGCCTCCCTCAAATGGCACCCGGTCGTATCTTACCTTGTACCCTTCTGGATTCTCTTTTGCTACCGGTGCGGTAATGCCATTCAGCGCTTTCACTTTCTTCTTCCGCCACACTTCGCAGGCAATTGGATCCCCTTCGCGCAGGGGCGCCATGACAGGTTTCAGGTCCTCTTTTTTCCTGACAGGCTGTCCGTTCAGCGACAACAGCACATCGCCGGGAAGTATCCCCAGCGCTTCACCGGTCCCTTTTTCGCCCACCGAAACCACAAAAAGGCCTTCGGAGGCTTTGGTGACTTTTCGCAGCGAGTCGTCGAGTTCGCGGGTTACAACATTCAGCCATCCTTTGCGGGGCAACGGCTGGGCAGCTGCTGAAAAACTCCCGGCAAGCATGATGGCAACCAGTAAAACAGTTATTGTGTTTTTCATTTTCGGATTGATTTACAGGCAAAGGTAGAAAAATCGTAGCTTTGACCCCTGATTTATGATGTGTTTGTATGCCGAATAAAAAAAGCCCCAGGAGCCTCCTGCGAAATACACTGAACCTCCTGCATCTCGATGTAACCAGGAACCTTGCCTACGACAGGCTTACCCGGCAGATTATGCGTCAGGTGATTAAGAAAGACACAAACTGCATTGATGTGGGCTGCCACAAGGGGGAAATGCTCGACCTGATTCTGACCCTGGCCCCCGAAGGAACCCACTACGCCTTTGAACCCCTGCCTGATATGTTCGAAAATCTGCAGGCCCGATACAATGGCCAGACGCGGGTTTTCCCCTATGCCCTCGCCGATTATGAAGGTGTTTCAGAGTTTCAGTTCATCCGGAACGACCCAGCCTACAGTGGTCTGAAAAAACGGAGCTACGACATAAAAGATCCTGATATAGAGGTGATTGAAGTGCCTGTGAGACGTCTGGATGACCTGATTCCGGCTGATGTTACGGTAGGATTCCTGAAAATTGATGTAGAAGGGGGGGAGTTTGGTGTTTTGAGGGGAGCTAAAAAAATGATTATCAGAAATAAACCTATTATAATATTCGAATGCGGACTGGGTGCCAGCGAGTTCTACGATACCGAGCCGGAGGCGTTGTACCGCTTTCTTGTAAACGAAACCGGCCTGTGTATTTCACTTCTGAAATCTTATGCGAGAAAGGGAAAACCGCTGGATGAAGATCAGTTTGTGTCGGTATACCGCAGCAATAAGGAGTGGTATTTCGTTGCCCATCCATGTTGATTGTTTTATTTCCATCCGAACGAACAAACTCCACAGAACTACAGTTATGCTTCTGTAAAAGCCTGTTATGATGCTATGAAAAGAATAACTTTTCTGATTTTTCTGGTCACCTTTTGGGCATTGACTTCTTCCGGACAGGGAATCCTGAACCGAAAAACCAATGAGGAAACGAAAGCGGCTGTCCCTGAGAAGAAAAGCCAGGAACAGCTAAGCCTTGAGAAGTATTTAAGGGCTTTCGATATCATTAACCGGAATTACGTAGATCCGGTTGACAACCCGTTGATTACAGAACAGGCCATCATTGCGATGCTGAAGCAACTCGACCCCCATTCGGTCTATTTTACTGCTGAGCAAATCAAAAGGGCTAACGAAGATCTGGAAGGAAGTTTTGAAGGCATAGGCATTGAGTTTCAGAATTTCGATGATACGGCTGTGGTGATGGTGGTTGTTGCCGGTGGCCCTTCGCAAAAGGCGGGAATGAGACCGGGCGACCGCATATTGCAGATTGGAAAAGAGGATGCTACCGGTGTGAAAAAAGAGTCGAACTGGATTTCGCGCAGGGTGAGGGGTGAGAAAGGCACTACGGTGCAGATTACCGTATTGCGCCCCGGAATACCGGAACCCATTCCTATAACCATTACCCGCGACAGGATTACTACCTACAGCGTAGACACCTGGTATATGGCTGATCCGCAAACGGGATACATCAAGCTTAGCAAATTCACACGCACTACA
>CAZJZF010000376.1:0-3165 GCA_964550385.1 uncultured Lentimicrobiaceae bacterium
AGGGGGTCATTTTTTGAGCATCCGGTAAACCACCCATGGCGGTTACCTCTTTCAACAAGGGTAAACCAATGGAACCTGCTGCCATCACCACAAATGCCAGGGCTGCAATGCCCATACCAATGGCGATTTTTTTCGGAGTGGAGGGTTCCTTGCCTCTTCTGGCCAATGCTCCGAATATCCAAATGATAACAGGGGTGAGGAAAACTACCAGGAACGGATTAACAGACTGGAAACTTTCCACTGAGGGGAACAAGCCTCCCAGCAAAGTGTAATCTTTGGCAAACATCGTGAGGGTAAGGCCGTTCTGATGGAAGGAGAACCAGAAGAAAATTACGACGCCAAATACGGCAAAAAGGGCGAGAATACGTTGTTTGATCTCTTTTGCATCCTGACGGATCTCTTCTTTGGTCATTCCGGAACCGGCAACTGCCTTCTTTTGTGGGTTGGGAAGAATTTTTTTGGAGGCAAGGAAAATTACCAGAGAAATAGCCATTGCAACAACAGCAGTAAGGAATGCATAATGGAAACCGGTGTTGAAAGCATCAAGATAGCTGGTGGCAAATCCCGACAAATCGGCCGGCATGCTGCCATTTGATACCGTAGTCGCCAGTTCAGAAAACCTGCCATTCACCACATCCTCAGTCATTTTACCATCAAGATACTGATGACACAAACCGGGTAATTCTGCATTGTAACTGAATCCCTGCATCTTAACAAAAGCATTCCGAACCCAGGTTGCCATAAAGGGGGCAAACATAGCACCTACATTGATGAACATGTAGAAAATCTGGAATCCTGAGTCCCTCTTGCTGCGGTATTGGTCATTGTCGTACATCTGACCCACAAGTGCCTGAAGGTTTCCTTTGAACAGACCATTACCAAAGGCAATTACCAGCAATGCAGCCAGTGCAATGTACTTGGAGGTGATCAGCGACGGAGTTGCCAGGAATATGTAACCGGCTGCCATGGTGATCAGACCGGCAATGATCGTCCCTTTGTAGTTGCGCAATCTGTCAGCAATAAAACCACCCACCAAAGCAAGGATGTAAATCGACCCGTAAAAGATTGAGTAGAGTCCTCCTGCTTCAGTTCCGGTAATGTTGAATTTCGACATCAGGAACAAGGTTAGAATCGCCATCATGGTGTAAAAGCCAAATCGCTCACCCATGTTGGCCAAAGCTGCGACAATAAGTCCCTTCGGTTGGTTCTTGAACATAATTGTTGTTTTTGGTTAGTGAATATATGTATACAATCCTTATTTTTTCAAGCGCGTACAAAAATAATCAAAAATGAATTCTTTGCAAGTCTTCGCGAAAACATCAGAAAATGATTACTGCCTGGCAACTTGCATCGATGGTTTGGGTTGGTGATCCGAAGCATCCCGGTTTCAGATTTTCCGAAAAACCACCCTTTAGCCACACCTGCAACACCCGCCGGTATTTCCATCGTACCATCAGATAAGTGCGCGACCCTGTGCCATAGGGCATTACCATTCCAAAAGCTCCCGGGGCTTCATGTTCGGTCAGATAAATTCTCAGATCATAGTGATCGGCATTCCAGATCATCTGTCTCACAATGATTCGGATGCGGTTCGCCGGATCCTGCCAGGTTGCATCTGCCGTTACCATCCATCCATGTCGTTGAGGAAGGTACGAACGGTGTTTGTAATCCAACCTGCACCCAATGCGTAGTGTAGCAGATGCCTGCGCATACACCTTACCGGTAAGGCCCAACGACTGGTTTGAATGCGATTTGCTGTTCGTTTGCGCTGCATCGGGCAGGTCCTGAGGCACTTCGGTCCACGACTCTCCTGAAACCCTTACCTGCCAGCCCAGCAATAAACCCTGTGTTGCATATTCAGCGCTGAGTTGTTGCCCGGTTTTCCCCGAGCCGGGTGCGTTTGCTGTGGTAAGAATCCGGTACACATCGGTTTTCAGTTTGATGTGTGTGCCGTACTCCGGCGAGTATACCACAACGATTCCGGTTCCTTTTTCACCGGTAACGGTAGTCCCCCTTCCTGTCGCAGAGGCGTACAGGGCGCAATAGCCGGGATCATAGCTGCGGCTTCCGAGCCAAAGAGTGGTTTTGTCCCCCGCCTTGATTACCGCAATGCCCAACAGCGCTTTGTTTTTGCCGTCGAAAGCTGCCTCTCCCGAAACCCCCAGCCATCGGTTGTACCACCCCAGATCGAACGAAATGCCCTGCTGTTGTTTCCCCCTGAATTTGTGACGGTTGCTGTAGGCGTCGGTAGGCTCAATGGGTACATCGAACTGCAGTTTCAGCGCATTGAGGCTCATTACCAGCGATTTGCGCATATACCGGATTCTGCCACCCATGGCCCTTTCATGCAGAGCATGACGGTCGGATAATTCACCCGCTGTGCTGTGAAGCCCCGAACTTTGGATGGAACTCACCGATAGGGGCAACTGTCGGATGCTGTCAAACTTGGTAATGTTCCCATCCAGCGGACGGTAAGAGGCAAACAGCGCAAACATCAGGGGTTTGCGGCGTATTTCGGTGGCAATGCCCCTGAAGTACAGGTATTCGTCGTATGATGTATGGGGTTTCAGAATCCTGTGATCGTGAGGATGATACGAAAGGGAGAGGTCGCTTCCACCGCTGAACGACTGGTTGCAGAGCAGTCCGGTACCCATCCGTATCCGATAATCCCCCAAAACCACCCTGCGGACGATACCTTTCCCTTCGTAACTGAAGTATCCCGAGTAGAAGTCGAATCCTTCGGGCCGGTATTTACCTCCCAAAGGTTCACCGCCATCTTTCTCTGCTTTCAGTCCCAGGCTCCAGCAGCCGTAATTCGCCCGGTACCTGGCCGATAACTTCCACGAAGGACCCATTACTCCGGAAGTGGTGTCATTTTCGACAGGCAACTCCTGTTTCTGCGCCCAGCGGGAAGTTAGCTCCTGGTGCAGCCGCCGGTCGGGTGGCGGCTCAAAGGTAAGCCACGGGGTAATCATCACTACAGCGCTGCGATCAGCTCCGGGCACCGAGAGTAGTTCATACACCGAAACGAAGTGCCCTACGGTATCCCTGAAGGCAATGATGGCCTCTGCCAGCCGGGGATCCATTCCGGGGATCCGGAGCAAATGTTCCACCGTGGCAAGGTTGATGGCAATTCCTTCTTTCAGCGTCTGCTGCACCTCTTCA
>CAZJZF010000377.1:0-3154 GCA_964550385.1 uncultured Lentimicrobiaceae bacterium
GTTGGGATAGTTCTTGGCGGCATTGATACCCCCTTGTGCAGCAATGCTATGGGCTCTGCGGGGACTGTCCTGATAGCAGAACGACTTCACGTTGTAGCCCAATTCTCCCAGGGAGGCTGCAGCCGAAGCGCCGGCAAGCCCGGTACCTACCACAATGATGTCGAGCTTGCGTTTGTTGGCGGGACTCACCAACTTCGCATCCCTGCAGTAGCGAATCCATTTTTCTGCCAATGGGCCTGATGGAATTTTTGCGTTGAATGGAAAACTCATATCGGTTGATTTTTCAGTTTTTGACAAGATAAAAAACAGGAATCAGGATAAACCCGGCTGCCACAATGATGGCATACACCATTGCCACCTGTTTGATGAGGGTATAGTAGCGGTTATGGTTCAGCCCAAAGGTCTGAAATGCCGACTGGAGGGCGTGATTGAGGTGAAAACCCAGAATAATCAGGGCAATGATGTAAATTACAGAATAGGTAACATTGGTAAAAAGCAGCTCTGCCATCACATAAAAATCGTGCTTGTCGACCCCGGGCGGAGGCTCCACAAAACCCAGCTTCACAAAATAGAAATTGACGAAATGGATGATCAGGAACACAAACACCACTATTCCGGTATGAATCATGTACTTCGACATGAAGGAGGTATCGGAACGGTTTGTCCTGTAGTACTTTACCGGTCGTGCCATGCGGTTTTCGACCCAAAGAATTGCCCCCAGCAGCATGTGTAGCAGCAGGGCGACCCCCAGTACAATTTCGAAGATCTTTACCAGGTAGTTTGATCCCATAAAACCCGAAGCGGCTCTGAACCACTCTCCTCCGTCGGGGCGCAGCAGGGTAAGGTTGATGCCCAGATGAACCAGCAGAAAAAGGATGAGGAATAGCCCCGCAATCCCCATCGTAACTTTCTTTCCAATCGATGCAATACTTAGAAGTCTGTTGTTCATATCATCTCCTATTAAAATTATTTTCAATGTGTTATCATTCATTCAGCCTAAAATTCCCCGGGTCATTCACAGCCTAATGCATATCTTTTATAAATTGATGATGGAGTAAGATTGGCAATGGTTTTTTTTCTTTATTTGTAGATCCAATTGGAATAACCGGGCAGATGAAAGCAAATATAGCGGGTTTGAAGCTCATTAGAACAATCGGATGTAATTTGTACAGATTTTAAATAAAACCTCTGCCATGAGAACGGCCTGGCCTTTTGCCCCCCAGTTTTTCGAAATGAACCGCCAGCGGCTTACCAACCTGATGGAGCCCGACACCATGGCGGTGATTTTCAGCAACGACCAGATGCCGCGTAACGGTGATCAGTATTATCCGTTCCGTCAGAGTTCCGACCTGTTTCATCAGACCGGCATAGAGCAGGAGAAATCGATACTGCTTCTGTTTCCAAATTGTCCGAACGAAAAATACCGGGAGGTGCTCTTCATCATGCGCCCCGACGAGAACCTGGAGCGATGGGAAGGGGTGAAGCTAAACCCCGAACGGGCCCGGGGTATCAGCGGTGTACGCACCATCATGTACATTGATGAATTTGATGCAGTGCTCAGGGAGACGATGTTCTATGCTGAACAGGTGTATCTCGACAATACCGAATATGTAAAATTCAACCCGGAGGTAAGTTCCCGTTCTCTGCGCTATGGCATCAGGATCCATCATGAATACCCGTTTCATCTGTATCGTCGTCTGGGGCCAATGCTGGCAAAGGTTCGCACCGAGAAATGCGATGCCGAAATTGCCGTGATGAGGGAGTCATGCACCATAACAGCCGACGCTTTCCGCAGAGCCGTATCGAAGTTGAAACCCGGAGTTAAGGAGTATGAAATTCAGGCAGAGATAGAGCATGAATTTCGCATACGGCAGGCTACCGGACACGCTTTCCACCCCATTATTGCTTCCGGAATCAATGCAACCTATCTGCACTACAACCAGAACCAGGACACCTGCGATGATGGCGACCTGCTGTTGATGGATTTCGGGTGCGAATACTTTGGATATGCCAGTGACCTTTCCCGCACCGTGCCGGTAAACGGGATATTCAGCCCTCGCCAGCGGGAACTCTACAACGCTGTGCTGAAGGTTTTTAAACAGGCAAAGCCCCGGTTTACTGCCGGACAAACCATTGAGGGGATTCAGAAAGAGGTGAATGGCCTTATGCAGGAAGCCATGATCAGACTCGGATTGTTTTCGGCAGAAGAGGTGAAAGCTCAAAATCCTTCTAATCCATTGTTCCTTAAATACTTCCCTCATGGAGTTTCACATCACGTAGGCCTCGATGTGCACGACCCCGGCAAAAAACAGGATCCCCTGAAACCGGGCATGGTGCTCACCCTGGAACCTGGACTCTACATCCCTGCGGAACAAACAGGCATCCGCATCGAAACCGACCTGCTCATCACCCGGGGCGAACCGATAGATTTGTTTGAAAGGCTTGAAATTGAAGCAGATGAAATTGAAGCACTGTTCAAAATATCATAAAAATCCATAATCATGTTTGAATCCAATGTATATGCAGAAAGAAGGGCTGCCCTGAAAGCAAAGGTGGGTAAAGGCCTGATTTTTATCCCGGGGAACGTTGACGTACCCTACAACTATCCGGCAAATACCTACCACTTCCGTCAGGATAGCGATTTCCTCTATTTCTTTGGCCATGATATGCCCGGTCTTGCAGGATTGATAGACGTTGAGGAGAATCGTGAGATCCTTTTTGGCAACGATGTGGAGATCGACGACATCATCTGGATGGGTCCGCAGGAAAGCATCGCGGCTAAGGGAGTACAGATCGGGGTGAATGAAACACTGCCCACCGCAAAACTGGCCGAGAAGTTTAAGGATGCCATCGGTAAGGGACGACCGGTACATTTTCTTCCCCCTTACCGGGCCGAAAGCAAGTTGATGCTTTTTAAACTCCTGGGCATCCATCCCGATGAGCAAAAAGCCAAAGCCTCCGTTGATTTGATCAGGGCAGTGGTAGATTTGCGGTCGGTAAAGAGTGAACTGGAAATCATCGAGTTGGAGAAAGCAGCCTCCATTGGTTACGAGATGCATACCACCGCCATGCGGATGGCAGTAGCCGGTGCCTCAGAAAGAGAAATTGCCGGAATGATGGAAGGAATTGCGCTGCAGTATGGCGGAGCCGTATC
>CAZJZF010000378.1:0-3152 GCA_964550385.1 uncultured Lentimicrobiaceae bacterium
GCAATTGCCCTTACCTTGATTCCCTTTTCAGGCAGGTCTCGCATTGGCAGATACCCTTTAAGACCATACCAGAACATGCCAAGGACAAGAATAGTAGGGATTATAGTCCATATCAGTTCCAGCATATTGTTGCCTGGGATATCTGCTGCTACGGGATTTCGTTTTCGCTGATAACGAATTACGAACCAAATCATTACAATGGTAATTCCCACCAGAAAAAAGGCAGAAATACCCAAAATAAACAGAAAGGCAGTATCGACGCCCTGGGTAAAGTTTGATGCTCCTGACGAAAACATAGGTACCTCCTATCTGAATAAATAATCACTGAAGAGAATGATCATAACGGCAATAATAATAATGGTAACCATCAGTACCATAAAGCGGAAGAACCGGCTCTCAAACTTCATGTGCATGAAATAGGTGCCAACAAGCCAGGTCTTTACTGAGGCGACAAGCAAAGCGATGATAACCGTAAGGTTCTGAAGGTCGAAAAAAGCAATTCTTACCGTTACAAGTGTAAAGATCAGCAGGTCGATCCATACGAGGATATTCAGCTGATAGCTCGCTGTATGGTCCCCGTGCGAGGGTTCTTCTGACAACAGGTTTTTATTGTTTTTCATAGAATGTTGTTTTTCAGATAATCAGATACATTAACGGGAACAGGAAAATCCAGATTACATCAACGATATGCCAGTAAAGTCCGCTGTTCTCGAGGTAAACATATCTGGTTGGTGTGATTTTACCTTTACGGATATGAATGGCCATAACCGTGAGCAGGATAATTCCAACGATCACGTGAATGCCGTGCAGACCGGTCATGAAGAAATAGAGGTTAAAAAACTGCTTTTCGCCGGTTGGGAAGGATTTGAAAGTTTCCATTCCCGGGAATAGTCCATGCTCATATTTAAGGTTCCATTCAAAATACTTGTTTACCAGAAAAGCCAGGGCAAACAGAATGGTAAGCACAACCATCCATATACTCAGTTTTATGTTGCCTTTCTGAATTGCGGTAATGGAGAGGGCAACCGTGAGGCTGCTGGTAAGCAGGATGATGGTATTGATGGCACCGGTAAAAATGCTGAGGTGGGCAGATCCCTCGTGAAATTCGGCCGGATGGTTAAAGCGGTATACCGCATAAACGATAAACAGGCCGCCAAAAAGCAGCACCTCGGTAAAGAGGAAGAGCCACATTCCCATGCGGATACCAATGGGATCGTAATGCTCATGTGCATCATGTGGATGGTTGCTCATAAGGTTTCTTTTTCGATGATTTCGTTGAATTTGCTGTACTCATAGGGGCCATAGTGAACTTCCGGAATGGTATCGAAATTCAGGGTGGTTGGGGGGTTCGATGTTTTGAGCCAGTCGAGGGTCAGAGCACCCCATACATTGCCAATGGCCGGTTGCCCTTTCCTCCCGGCACGGATTAGATTGGAAATTATGGTAATGAGTCCAATAGCGAGTACCCAAGAGCCGATAGTCGAGAGCAGGTTAAGAAAGGAGAACTCCGGCAAATAATCATAGTATCTTCTGGGCATTCCCTGAATACCCACGATGAAAAGTGGAAAATAGAGCAAATTGAATCCGGTGAACAACAATACAAAGCCCCAGTTTGCTACTCGCTTGTTGTACATTTTTCCCCAGATTTTCGGAAAATAGAAATGGAGCGCTGCAAGGAATCCGAATCCCGTACCTCCAAACATCACATAGTGGAAGTGTGCTACAACGAAATAAGTGTCGTGGATGTGCACATCGGTTGCAAGGGAGGCAGTAATCATACCGGTAAGGCCCCCGATCATAAACAGAAAAATGAATCCCAGGGCATACAAAAGGGGTGTATCAACAATAATGGATCCTTTGTGCAGCGTTGCGACCCAGTTGAATACTTTGATGGCACTGGGTACTGCCACAAGGAACGTGAGGAGGCTGAAAACGATCCGGGAAGTGTCGCTCATTCCGGAAGTGTACATATGATGACCCCATACGAAATAGCCGATAAAGGCAATTGCCAGCCCCGAAAAAACGATGGGTTTGTAACCGAAGATCGTTTTTCGGGCAAACACGGGGATAATTTCAGAAATGATTCCCATGGCAGGAAGGATCATAATATATACCGCAGGATGGCTATATATCCAGAAAAGATGCTGATATAGGATAGGGTCGCCCCCGAGTGCCGGATCGAACAGTCCGATTTGAAGTGCTCTTTCTGCCACAATCATCAGCAGGGTAATACCAACCACCGGGGTAGCAAGCACCTGTATCCAGCTGGTGGCATAAAGGGCCCATGGGAAAAGGGGCATCTTGAACCAGCCCATTCCGGGGGCTCTCATGCGGTGGATGGTGACGATGAAATTCAGGCCGGTGAGGATGGAGGAAAAGCCCAGTACAAAAGCAGCGAGAACTGCAACAATTACATTGGTGCCGGTTTTCACGCTATAGGGAGCATAAAAGGTCCACCCTGTGTCGGCAGGACCTTCCCCAACCACCAGTGTGGTCAGTGCCATCAGACCGCCCAGAAAATAAAGATACAACGATATCAGATTCAGTTTTGGGAAAGCAACATCTTTGGCACCCAATAACCCTGGCAAGGCAAAATTGCCGAAAATGGCAGGCATGCCGGGAATAATGAAGAGGAAGATCATAATAACTCCATGAAGGGTGAAGACCTGATTATAGGTCTGCGGTCCCATGATGGTTCTACCCGGGGCTATCAGTTCGAGCCGGATGGCAAGTCCCAGCAATGCTCCGGCGATAAAAAATCCGATGATGCCATAAAAATACATCAAAGCAATCCTCTTGTGATCTGTGGTAGTAAGCCAGGATTTTAACCCCCGTGATGCATTCAGGTAGTTGATTGCCATAATTGGTTGATTAGCTGCCATATATCAGTGATTTGATGTGGTTGCTGCTTTAGCCGGTTTGTTTCGTTTGGAAAGAAACAACCAAAGAAGGAAAATGGCTATGCCGGCAAAAATGATGCTCCCGGCCACCTTGGTAATATTGAAAACATACTTTCTTCCATCTGGATCGTAATTGAAGCAGTACTGAAGCACCTTGTTGATAGTAGGCCCGGGGCGTCCGGCATTGGCTTCCACCACAGCCATTTTAAAATCGAATGGGAGAAATTCTGTACCCATCAGGTACCGGGTGAT
>CAZJZF010000379.1:0-3136 GCA_964550385.1 uncultured Lentimicrobiaceae bacterium
AGTGTCTTCAGATAGCCTTTTTACTCATATTGATCCCTACCGATAACAACGTAAAATTCAGCAAATATCCCTGGTCGGTGCCGAATCCCAATCCCAATTCGGCCACAGAAACATTGCCCAGTGCATTTTGGAACCGAAAAGGGGAAATGCGTACCTCGGGGACCAATTTCACTTTACCGATCCTCTTTTCATCCGCCATAATAAATTCTGTTCTGTCGCCCCCCACGATACTGCAACCTGCCATTACCGACGGAGCCCATTTTCCAGGCTTCCTGACACCAAATGCTATCCTGCCCTGAATGGCATTTCCGTTCATCCAGTACAAGCCGAGGTCTGCCTGTGCCAGCAGGGTCTTGGAAAACAGCATCGTGGCTCCTACCCCAAACCCGGCACCTGTACTGATCATGTGGGTGGATTTGTAATACATCCCCCCTTGTTGCAGGTGCAGCGTAACAGGACGTAAAGGCTGTCCGTGGGTAAGCACCGAGCCAAGAAGAAGGATTTGCAATAGGATATTTCTTGTTTTCATATCAGTTTCAGTAAGTATGGTCTGCCAAAAGTGCGGTTACTGCTGCAACAAGCCTTGTGTTGTTCTGAAGAAATTGGGGATCAAGGGTTTCCGGCAGGTCAGAAGCCAGATGGTAATGGGGATTTCTGAGGTTAGCCCCATCGGTAAAAAACAGTGCCGGCAGATCCCGGTACCACAACAATCCATGGTCGCTTCGGGCGAAAAGGGAAGCAAAGAAGGAATCGCTGTTACCCGGTGGAATAATACCCACAGTTTTTGAAAGTTTGTATTGATTCCCAAGATGCAATGCCCCTTCCAGTAAGGCTTCTGCTTTTTTGTTGCCGATAGTGATCAGATAATCGCCTATATCGGGCAGATTGGTGATGATGGTATTCTTCTGACTTCCGGGCTCCGAAGAGGCATATCCGATGGCATCCAGCACAATGGCTGCTTTCAAGCCTTCGTCATATCCTGCCTCGAAATAGCGCGTACTGCCGATGGAGCCGAACTCTTCCAGATCGAATGCCACAAACCGGATGGTTCTGTCAAAGCTGAAACCCTGAATCGCTCTGGCTACCTCCAGCAATGCCGCCACCCCGGATGTGTTGTCATCGGCAGCGCCGTAAAACGCATCCAGATGGGCACCCAGCAGTATATACTCGTCGGGGTAGAGCGTTCCGGTTTTCTCCGCCACCACGTTGTATGCCTTCAGACCGGTTTGCCCGAGTATCACCGTATCGGTTTTGTATCCCATGGATGCCAGCCGGGAAGCCACATATCCAACAGCCAGATCACGTGTAAGATTACCGGATGGGAACAGTTCCTTTGACGGAAAACCGGTGTTGTCAACAGGATTGTCCTGCAAATGCAGTTCGGAAAGTCTGTATACATGAGGCATAACACTGTCGGCTATCACTGCATTGGCAACGTCAACAGCCTTCTGATACGCTTCTGTTGCAGGTAACTCCTCCTTCGAACAGGAAAAACCCACAACGACCATAAAGGTCAGCAAGATCGGTACATTTCTTTTCATGATCAGAATGAATAGTGAAAACGAATGAAGTTAACCTGGGCAAAAACCGAACGCCCGATATGCCTTGCATGGGATCCGATACTGATATCCAATGTGCTTATCTTCCAGTGATTACCAAGAGCAAAGGACAAAGGTGAAATATGAGATGACAGATACAATCTGCCGATTTCATCCAGCATGGCTTCTCTGGTCTCTTTAAGGAGCTGATTGGAAGAAGAAGTGTAGATTGGAGTAAATACCCCCGCTTCAATTCCTGCCGATGGCTCCCAGGCTCCAAAGCGTTGGGTGACAGAAAACCGGGCAAACCCAGCCGGGAAGCCGGATTCTTTGTAGTACCTGATACCACACACGGCACTGATGTTCCGGGTAAATCGCCTGGCGTAGGATATGTCGAGATGCTGCAATGGCTGCATGGCAAAACCCATCTGAAAGATCGACATCCCCGCCCCCATTGAAACCTCATTCCTGCACCTGACTGGATTATCCGGCCTGATTTCAGATGCCATACTCACGGTAGCATAGACAACAATCACCAAAGTGAGAAGAGCCGAAAAACGACGTTTGTTTATTCCTAACCCGTGGATCTGCATATACTTTTCCATAGTGCAATACCTGATGGCCAATTGATTATTCTCGGCAAAGGTCGTTATTAGTTACACTTCAGCTTTTCTGTAATTGGTGAAGCGGCAAAAACCGTGGTTGAACGGCAAAGAATTGGAATTGGAAGCTCTCTGTTATAAAACTGCCACAAAGACTCTAAGACACAAAGAATCACTATTACTTAAATATCAATAATTTAGAATTTGTTGGCTTGGTGTCTTTGAGTCTTCGTGACATAAAAACCACTTTTCGGAGTGGGATCAAGATTGAATGCTAAAAGCCAACAGCCAAAAGCCAAAGGCTGCTATTTCATCGCCTCCTGAAAGAACCGGTTCACCCCTCGTCCGGCATGGTAATACGCCATCAGGGTGTCGGGGAGCTTGTCCGAAAGGATCAGTTCTGCCGGCAGGGTGGCTCCATAGTAGAACTGCTTGTTGGCGATGAGGGGCATTTGGGTTTGCAGTGCCGCAAACTCCGGAGCCAGACGTTTGTTTGCTTCCCCCTGAATGGTGCCGAATTTCGCAACAAAGTCTTTGTTTGCAATGGCCTCCTGCAACGCATCCGGGTTGGTCGCCATATAGGTTCTGATCTTCAAAAGCGTTGGATTATCAACCATATACACTCCACCGTAGATCTGAATATTCTCTGGCGAGAGCTGAAAGAAGAAACCGGGATATCCCAGATTCCTTTTCCCGAATTCGGAGATGTTGGCACACATGTGCAGTTTATACGGCGTTTTATCCTTCGAAAACCGGATGTCGTTGTTGATCCGCATGATGGCATCCCCGGGCTTGATCTGCACCTCCGGCTCATGTTGCTGTATCCGTTTGATCATTTCCGCAACAAAGGCTGCAAAGGGCTGCTTTACCGATTTTTCATAGATAGCGCGGTTGGCATTGAACCAAACCGAATTGTTGTTGGCCGCCAGATGGATGAAGAAATTCAGGTATTCCTGTGTGAACATGATGTTAGTTTGTAAAGTTTATAAAGTTTCC
>CAZJZF010000380.1:0-3115 GCA_964550385.1 uncultured Lentimicrobiaceae bacterium
AATTCAGGTGAGGGAATTGCCGGCAAAGGCACGTCCGGAATCTTTCGCCGGGGCAGTTGGCGATTTTAATCTGGAAGCTACCGTAACAGAGGGAAACGTAGAGGTAGGCGAACCGGCCGAATTAAAAATTATGATACAGGGTGCAGGCAATCTGAAACTCATCGACAAACCGGTCCTCTCCCTGCCCCCATCGGCAGAAACCTTTGAGCCGGAAACTGCCGACCGGATCAGAACCAGCCTCTCTGGAATGTCGGGCAAAAGAGAGTATACCTGGCTGGTTATTCCGCGCGAAACAGGCCAGATGATCCTGCCGGACATTCCATTCAGCTTCTTCAACCCTGGTACCGGAAAATATGTTGAAAAGAGAATTTCGGGGTTGAATATCAATGTGATAAATACCGGCAGAAAAAAGGTTAATACGGCCAATATGGGCAAAGAAGATGTCAGATATCTGGGAAAAGATATCCGGTACATCGAAACTAACCTTGAAACTCCCCTGTTACCTGCGATAACGCTCTGGTCGTGGATTCACCTGGCCGTACTTATCCTGCCAACGGTAATTCTTGCCCTTTTGCTGTGGTACTTCAGAAAATATCTGCGCCTGCATGCCGATAAGGATAAAATGAGGGCATTAAAGGCAAAATCCACTGCGCTCAGAAGACTCAAACAGGCTTCTGAGGCATTGCGGCAGCAAGATGAGCAAAGCTATTACAGCGAACTGCTTACCTGTTTATGGGGGTATGCATCCGACAAGCTCGGGCTGCAGGCCTCGATGCACACGAAAGCCAGGATAAGGGAAGAGTTCCTGTTGAAAGGGGCTGACCCGGAATCCACAGAACAATTTCTGGAAATCATTGCCGAATGTGAATATGGTCGTTATGCCCCGTCGCCACTACAGCATCACCGGGAAAAAATGTACGTTCTTGCAGAAAAATGCATCACAGCCATTGAAACACGTATTACGTTCTGACAAATCATCCTCAAAGCACATGAAAAATATGCTGCACAGACTTTATCACCTGCCACTGATACTACTCCTGACGATGGTTTTTCACCTCTTCTCCTCCGGACAAGGGGATGACTCCATTTTTTCGATGGCCAACGAAGCCTATCGGCAGGGGAATTTCGGGGAAGCTGCCCTGCTCTACGAGAAAGTGCTCGAAAAATCACCTCCGGCAGCGGCACTGTATTACAACCTGGGCAATTGTCACTTCAAATTGCAAAACACCGGGCTGGCGATTCTTTACTACGAAAGGGCATTGACAGAAAAACCCACCCACAGGGATGCAAAATTTAATCTTGCCATTGCCAACAGCCTTATAAGAGACAACTTAGAAGCACCCCGCAAACTGTTTTTGATGCATTGGTGGCAGTTTGCTTCCTCCCTGGTACCCGTTAATGGCTGGCTCTTGATGCACCTGGCCTTTTTCCTGCTATGCCTTTTTTCCGCAGCATTGTTCCTGCTGAAAAAAGGGGACCGAACCAAGCAGGCATGGTTCCGCACATCGCTTACAGCACTTGTATTTTCTTTGGTACTGCTGGGATTGGGTATCCAGAGACATTATGATACCCGAATCCTAAAACAGGCAATTGTTTTAAGCGATTCCACTACCCTCATGAGCAGTCCGGGCGAAAAGAGCAGCATCCTCACCGAATTCCATGAAGGAACCAAGCTGAAAGTTATCCGACAGGAAAAGGGATGGTATGAGACCGAAACCCCTGATGGCCACAAAGGCTGGATTCCTGCGACTGATGCAGAAATCATCTGAAAAACTCCGGATTTCTATCTGAGCCGGTCGGCTGCCCTAACCTTCATCTCATCCCTGCGGATACGGCCATTGGCCAGATAAACCAGAAACGGCGGAATCAGACACAGGTAAGCGCCCAGGTTATAGGCATACCCTGATAGATCTGCCTGTTTTACCGTTCGGTCAACCGTAAAGAAAATGGCAGCCACAAACAGTATGATGGCAATGGATACGATGCGGTTGAGCCGAAGCTGCTGAATGCGGTTTTTATACAGGAATATCACCACCACCGATAAAACGGCTACCAGAATGCCAATCACCGGGATAAACCAGGTTTGAACCTCCGGTGCACCGCCTCCCTCGTGAAGGCAAAATCCTGTCATCCACAAGGTAAAAGTCCCCTCAACCCCTTTAAAGGTAGCCAGTGGGAAGAAGAACATCAGAAGAATTACGACCGGAATCAGGGCAAGAAGCAGCGTCTGGATACGTTGTAGCATAGCAGTAATATTTGCTGCAAAGATAACAACTTGGAGCATAACTAAAACGATTGAAAACTTAGTTGTTGAAATGAAAAATTGTTGTATCTTTGCAGCGTCGGTCAAGACACTGTCTTTTACACATTACCCGTTATTTTTTGTATATTATTGATATTACCCCATCTGACAAGAAGCGTCAGATCCGGTTAATTTCCAAAAACCATTTATTTATTGATCTATGTACGATATTATTGAACTGAACGGCAAGTTGCTGCCAGAGTTGCGCGACATTGCCAAATCGATGGACATCAAAAAGGTAGAGAGCCTGAAGAAACAGGATCTGGTATTCAGAATTCTGGATGAGCAGGCCTTGCAACCGGTGCAAATCGAAAAAAGGGAGCCAGTAACCGAGGTGGCTGGAAGAGCTGATAAGGCTGAGAGAAAACAGCGCAAGCCCTTTGGTAAGAGGGATCGCATCAGCAAGGAAACACTTCTGGCATCTTCAGCAGAATCACTGAAAGCCAGTGAACCGGAATCAGCAGCCCCTGAGAAAACTGAAGAGAAGAAGCCCGCCCCGGTTGTTGAAGAAGTAAGACGCCCGATTACCATCATTAAAAAAGCTGTGCTGATGCAGCAGCAGGCTACTTCAGTGGGTGCAGAACAACAACCCGCACCTGACCCGGTTGCTCCCCCTCCTGCAGTCCCGGAAGGCATTAATATTCAGGAAGAAAAAGAGATACCTGAAAAGAAAAAGCGCGGACGTGGAAGACCTCCCAAGACAAAACCTGTTCATGAAGGGGGTAAAACAGATGGCGTATCGCATCAAATCATCGATGTGGATCAGGAACTCGGACTGGAACCTGACATGCCAGTTGAGATGCCCGACACCCT
>CAZJZF010000381.1:0-3115 GCA_964550385.1 uncultured Lentimicrobiaceae bacterium
AGGTTTTTTCCCGAAGAACTGCTCAACAACTTCCTGGATTGCCGGAATCCGGGTTGAACCACCAACCAGGATCACTTCATCAACCTGGGATGCGGTAAGCCCGGCATCGGCAAGTGCCTTGCGGCACGGCTCAATGGTTGCTTTCACCAGGTCATCCACCAACTGCTCAAATTTGGCTTTGCTCAGGGTGCGCACAAGGTGCTTGGGAATACCATCCACCGGCATTATATAAGGAAGGTTGATTTCTGTGGAAGATGAACTGGACAATTCAATCTTGGCCTTTTCGGCGGCTTCTTTCAATCGCTGCAAAGCCATCGGATCCTTGCGGAGGTCAATCCCTTCGTCGTTTTTAAATTCATCGGCCAGCCAGTTGATAATCCTCTCATCAAAGTCATCACCACCCAGATGGGTATCACCATTCGTTGATTTTACCTCAAATACACCGTCGCCCAGCTCCAGGATCGAGATATCGAAGGTGCCACCCCCAAGGTCGTATACAGCAACCTTCATGTCCTTGTTCTTCTTGTCGAGGCCGTAGGCTAGAGAAGCTGCCGTAGGCTCGTTGATGATTCTTTTCACTTTCAGACCGGCAATTTCACCTGCCTCTTTGGTGGCTTGCCTTTGCGAATCGCTGAAATAGGCCGGTACAGTGATTACTGCTTCGGTTACTTCATGTCCCAGGTAATCCTCGGCAGTTTTCTTCATTTTTTGCAGTACCATCGCCGAGATTTCCTGCGGAGTGTACAAGCGATCATCAATTTTTACTCTGGGAGTATTGTTGTCGCCCTGTACCACTTTGTATGGTACACGGTTGATCTCTCTTTGTACCCTGTCAAAAGTTTCACCCATAAACCGCTTGATGGAATATACAGTTCTGGTGGGGTTTGTAATTGCCTGCCGCTTGGCAGGGTCACCCACTTTACGCTCTCCGTTGTCGGTGAATGCCACAATGGATGGGGTTGTGCGTTTTCCTTCGCTGTTGGGGATCACCACCGGTTCGTTGCCTTCCATTACCGAAACGCATGAATTGGTGGTTCCCAGGTCAATGCCTATGATCTTTCCCATAATACTAGTCTGTTATTCGTTTGATGAATTGTTTTCCGGCAATGGGGTGTCAACCTTTATGCCAGTGACCTGAGAAATGACAAAAAGTCAGCATTGCCGGATCTGAAACTTCCGGTATGTCAGTATTGAAAATTTCCCCAAAAAATATCAGGGGAAAACAAAACCCAGGTTGTAGGTTTTGCTGCCGTTGACCAGCGAATCCAAAGAGGGAACGTTCAGCTCAACAGAATGCACCTTGGAGGTGCGGCTGGAAAGCAGCCCGCGGCCATTGGTAACATTGGTATAGTCGGGCCGGTCGGTTACAATCGTATTGATAGGAGAGGTTATGTCGATATAGGTATTCAGCTCATCTCCACCGGCATAGGCGATAAAATCTACCATTCCCGGGATTCTCTTCACGTTGGGATCCTCCTTCACCTTGGCTTTTACGTTGCTGTAGAAACTTACCCCTGGAAACGACCAGGTAATCTTTTCGGTGCCATTACCGGTAAGACTCGTAACCTTTTTGTTCGGGAACACCCAATCAATTGATTTATGGGTGGTGTCTGAGGTAGTCAGGTTTACTTCAGCAAAGTTGAAACGTATCACCATCTGGTAAACTTTTCCGTTGCTGGCTTCCAGAAGCTCAGTTTGGGTTTCGGCAGTGCTGGTAAAAGAAAAGTATTTAAGCCCTCCTCTGGGTTTCAGAATGCTGATGGGACCAACAAGGGCAGTTTCTGCATAGGCTGACATTCCGGTTTTGGTGTTCTCAATCCTGACCAGATACCTGCAGGTGGTGTTCAGTGGAGCTTTCACCTTATACAGTTTTTGGTCACCGCTGAAGAACACCCCCGGCTGCTTGTCATGGATCCACATGGTATCGAAAACCCAGGTGTTGTTGTACCACCCCTGAGGGTCAATCTCGGTAAGACTTACCTTGAGCTCATCACCATAATAGCTCGAATCAGGGTTCTGAGCCATCAGCAGGGCATTGCCGTCGCCCAGAAATGCCTTGGTAACCTTGATGATATGGATGGAATCGCCCGGATTCAGTAATCCGTAAAGTACAGGTACCTCTTTCCATTCGTCGGTAACGTCCAGCTCGTTGTTGCAACGCCAGAAAAGAGTCGTGCTGAGCAGTAGGAGGGAGGCTATGATAACCGTTTTTTTCATGGAGTCAGATGCAGTTTCATGTAAGCATGGGTGCAAATGTAGGTATTTTTGCAGAAGGAAGTGCCAGCGAAACAGTTAACGGTATCAAAAAATTGGTGTACGTTTGCCAGGCAAATAATCCAAAAGCTATGTCTGCATCCCTTAGTCGCTCTGTTACCAAGGTTACAACTCATGTTTTGCAGGAGATGAAACTGAAAGGGGAGAAGATCGCCATGCTTACCGCATACGATTACTCCATGGCCCGCATCATCGACAAGGCGGGCATCGACATCATCCTGGTGGGCGATTCAGCCTCGAATGTGATGGCCGGACATGCCACCACGCTCCCCATCACCCTCGACCAGATGATCTACCATGCCTCCTCGGTAGTGCGTGGCGTTTCCAGAGCGCTGGTGGTAGTCGATCTTCCCTTCGGAACCTATCAGGGCAATTCCAAGCTCGCATTACAGTCTGCCATCCGCATCATGAAAGAGTCGGGGGCCGACGCGGTGAAAATGGAAGGGGGCAGCGAAATCGTAGAATCCACCGAAAGGATCCTGTCGGCAGGCATCCCCGTGATGGGGCACCTGGGACTTACCCCACAGTCGATCCATAAATTCGGAACCTATGTTGTAAGGGCCACCCGGAAGGATGAGGCAGCGCAGCTAACCGCTGATGCCCATTTACTCGAAACAGCAGGGTGCTTCGCGATAGTGCTGGAAAAAATCCCCGCCAAACTGGCCGGTCAGGTATCCTCGGAACTTAAAATTCCCCTCATCGGCATCGGTGCCGGCGCCGGAGTCGACGGGCAGGTGCTTGTAATCCACGACATGCTCGGCATCAACCAGGAATTCTCACCCCGTTTTCTGCGCCGCTACCATAACCTATATGCCGAAATCACAGGTTCTGTACAGGCTTA
>CAZJZF010000382.1:0-3109 GCA_964550385.1 uncultured Lentimicrobiaceae bacterium
CACAAAGCTGATACGTTGTTGAAGGCGTAGTAAAAGGAATTACAAAGGTATATACCGCTGTTGCCTGGGAAGCCAGAGCACCGGTCCAGGTTTCTGTGCTGATCGCCACACCATTCAGCTTCAGAACGATTGGAATCATCACCTGTGGATTCGTGCCAAAGTTCTTGATGGCTACCGATACATTGATCTGGCTTCCGGCTGCGGTATCAGCCAATGGGTAGGTGATCGCAGTTACCCCAACATCGTTGGGTACCTGTGGCAAAGCCAGATTGAAGTTGTCGATGGCCCATCCGTTGGAGGTACCCGATGCCGTTGAGAAGAACCTGAACCTGAACTGTACGGTATCATTTCCGTTGAAAGTGGCAGGTGAGAGCTTGTAGGCAGAATTCATCCATCCCGAATTGGTCTGGCTGAAATAATGCACCCCTCCTACCTGTGTATTGTACCAGTTGGTGGCACTCAAATCACCGACAAATCCCAGGTTAGCCCAGCCGGCACTTCCATTAACCTTATACTGCACCTGGCCATAATCGCCCGAAGCCATGGCAAGCCAGTGGTAGAAACTGATGGTAACCGTGTCGCTTACCCCAAGGCCGGTAAAATCGAATACCGGGGTGTAGATGTGCTCATCCGTGTTATTGGTATAATCACCGGTAAGGTTGGTAACCCACGCTTTGCTCCCGGAATGGGCAGAATTAATGATGCTGGCAGCAGGGGTACCCAGTTGCCAGTTGGGGGTTAAATCGGGTTTGTAGAAGTTGTTCGGCCCTTCAAAATCATCAAAATAAGGCACCGTTGTATAGTACTGGGCGTACACCGATTTACACACCTGATCGTTGAACAGCGAAGTATCGCACGCCAGGATGGTATAGGCACAGATGGTATTATACCCCATGGTGGCAACAAACGGAGGCATCTGAATGCTGTCAACCGCACCCGGTGCCAGCGATGTTGTAATGTTCATGGTAACCGGGGTGCCGTTGTTGACTTTATACGCCACCGATAAGGTATTCGCTGCAATGGTCTGCGAACCAAAATTGGTGAACTTAACCCAAACCGGCAATGATGCTCCAGACTGGGTCATCCCTCCGGGTTGCAGAATGGCAATCGCTCCGGCATCACAGGGTACCTGCGGTGCAATGGTAATGGCATAGTCTTCAGTTTCACCATAGGTATAAGTGCTACACGGTGTTACCAGGGTGGCACTGGTTACCTGATTGAGCACCACACGCATGTAAGTGTTGCCAAGTACTGCCGTTGAAGGAACAGAAATCTGGGCTGTGACCGTGTTTGCTGAAAAAGTGGCTGAACTCAGCACCATCTCATTTACAGGATCATAAATCCCGTCGCGGTCAAAATCAATCCACGCCTTCACCCAGCAATTCTGGGATGTGGAAGAGCCAGGGGCAAAGGATGATGTGATGGACATGGTATAATTTACCCCGGGTGCCAGCATGGTGCCAGGAACCGTGGTAATAAAGTTGGTATACATAGCCCCTGCAGGAGCAGATGTATTGTTCATACTGTTCAGGGTAACATTGGTGATCTCCTGGTTCAAGGCACTGGTGGCACTTGAAATACAGTAATTGGGCAAAAGATTGGTTACCGATTTGGCGGTGGTGTCATTCTGATGTGTCGTATCACAGGGAATCCCGGGCCAGGCTTTAATGGTGTAGGTAGTACCCGGAACTGAAAGATTTGCCTTCGCATTAAAAGTGTAATCAACAAACCCGCCTACAGGTGCTGAAGCCGCTACAGTCTCGGTTACAATCGGTAGATTGTCAATCTGAAAACTAACCGGGAAATTCGATTGTGCAGCAGATCCATAGTTCTGGATTCTCACTTTCACCGGCTCCTGGGTGCCGAGGTTCACCATGGAGACTGGTTCATCAACCTGACTGACACCCAGATCACAGGAGGGCTGAGCTGTAAGAGACACCATAAGGGGGACACGGGTGCTTGCACATCCAGCAGTGCCCTTTGAGTAATAGATGGTCCCATTCCACATTCGTCCGGTATTTGCCATCGCAAACGGATATCCTCCGCCCTGACCAAACATGCAGGAGAAATCCGGGAAGTTCTGAATCACACCCTGTGTAACATTCGTGTAATACATGGTACCTGTAACTACCGTGATATAAATTCCGTACGTCTGGTTAGGCTGAAGCGTTACTCCACCTACAAGAGCTCGGGTTGCAATTCCGGAACCCAAACCATTTACGGTGCAGGATCCTACCTTGATCCATCCTGTGCTGTCATTGTTGTGACCCACATAAGTGCCTATCCTGTAGTATAATTCAATAACATCTGCACCCGAAGCCACATTTACATCGAAACTGTCAAGGGTAATCGTTGAAGTAGGAGTAATATCAAACATATTCCCGTCAAAGCTGTTTCCGGCTGCCAGTGAGGTGAATGCTGACAAACCTCCGGTAAAGGAATTGGTACCCGCCTGCACCCAGTAAGTAGTTGGATTATAGAGCAGTGGCGTAGTATAGGTAGGGCCTCCGGCAATGGGAGTTAGTGCGGTTTGTGAGTCGAACCAAAGGATCGAATCGGGACTTACAGCATTAAGGGTGGTACTGGTGGCATACGGGATGGTTACATTGGTAACCACCGGAGGTGCAGGGATTTGCTTCGAAATGACCTGACCATACGCAGTATCATTGTACTTAACATTATCTCCGGTAAGATCAATCCATGCCCTTACATTGAAAGTATCATCCACCAGCGTTACCGAAAAATCTGCCAGGGTACTGAAGTGAACGAGTACGGAGTCACCTGGTAACAAAACAGGTGTGAAATTCTGGGTTACTACCGGTGCTGTGGGCTTAATCCGGTAACTGATGGTAACAGTGGATGGTGCAGGGCTGTTAATGGCGTTTACTCCAAGGTTCTTTACCCACATGCTGATGGTATCAAGCCCCACATTGCAGCCATTTACCAGGCCAACCAGACTGATAGCTTTGGCATCAAAAAGTGGATTTCCAAAGATCGTTTTGCAAAACTGGTCGTTGAAGGTGTTGCTGTCGCCGGGTAAAACCGTTTTGGCGCACAAGGAGAAGCTGCCCGCCAGCGACACCATATTCGGCATGATGAACGATTTGGT
>CAZJZF010000383.1:0-3106 GCA_964550385.1 uncultured Lentimicrobiaceae bacterium
GCAGCCAATCCCTGGCGAAAACTTTTTGCGTCTGCATATTGATAAGGTATTACCAGTTCTCCCCGGTTGTTGATATACCCATATTTTTCAGAATTCTCTACCACCAGCAGACCTTCCGATTCAGGTTGCACTCCATCATAGGTGGCATTGCTCGGTTTTTCCCCTTTATCGTTAAATAATGAATAACCCCCTTCGGAATAGATCGCAACGAGGTGTTCTGAAAGAAATTTCACATCTTTGTTTTTACTTCTTGGAAGGATCAGTATGGTTCCATCCTGGGTATATACCCCCCACATGTTGTTGATCATCACCGCGATCATGGTTGGGCTGATGGGATTGAAAAAAACAAACTCATTTTCGATCGGAACGACGATTCTGCCGGTGTTGTCCACCACACCCATTAAACCATCCTTCACCACCTTGGCCAGCCCACTCGGCTTGAAATCAAAGCACAGATCATACACGCAGGGTATTACCTCTTTTCCTGTAATGTCAGCATATCCCATTTTTCCCTGGGATACTTTAATGAACAGTTTGTTTTCCAGCATTTGGGCTGAAGCAAAAGAGGTGAAAAGACCAACCACTATCATTAAAAGAAACAGTTTTTTCATAAGCCAGGTTTGGTTAAATGACACATGGAATAGCTTTGACAAACGTTTTCAAATATAGAATTTTTTTCTGCCCGCCTGGCGGGATAAGTTGGGATTGGTTGAAGGAAGTAGAGTCGTTAATTTTTTTGATGTTTAGCCGGCAACCGAATGGAACCCTGATGCATCGGCTACGCTCAGCACAAGTGACGCTGATCCTTAATGATTGTTATGATTAAGAGGTGTATTCGTTGATTTGTTGAGCCGGGAGTCAACAATCTGCAATCGGTAGTCATGGCAAGGTATATAAATAGCGAGGCAAGTGGAGGAAGTCAAAGCAGATGCATCATGATGTTTATCTAAACTCCTGATACCAGCCGGGTCTTAGCTCCATCAACGCAACATCGGTAATTGATTACCCTTATCAACACCAGCATGAAAAACAAATTCATCCTCCCCTTCAGCTTTTGTGTCCTTGTTCTGATCTTTGGTTGCGAAAAAGACGCCCCTATTATTAAAAATCCTGTGGTTCAAGCTGATACCGTTCATTATATCGATGGAAATGTATAATATTTGCATTACTTAAATCAAAGAAATGGATAACAAGTAATTTGGGAACCACCAGGTTAAATGATGGCAACTCGATGAGTGCTATACTCAAATACATGACATTTAACTATGGAGATGTATTGACGTTAAACAGGATAAAAAGAGAAGGATTGTCTGTTCGGTGTGTGAAAGACTGAAATCTGTCAGATTAATTTGTTGAGTTGTTTCAGGAACCCCGCTTGTGGGGTAGCATGTTTATTGCTGGGAGGGGTTTAATCCCTGCATAATATTTTCTCACGTTCTTTTCGGTGTACGGACATTGGGGGGATCGAAATAGAACGGGTCTGTGAGCATACACTCCCGGAATGTATTCTATCATTCCCTGATATCCTCCCGCTGCCGAAGCAATCACATGTATGCGTAAACCTTTGGGGTAATACTCAGTGAACCAGTTTAATTTGGCTCTAAGTTCCTGGTGTTTTTCAATATCCTTATACCCGCAAACACCATATTGTGCGAAAGTCTATATAATGGCTTGTATCTCATACGTTCTTAATTTATTAATTTAATTGTTTTTCAGAAGTTTTGGTTCCCAAATGTTCAAGGATGTTGAGTTGTTGATTCGTTTAGTTGTTTGCCCTTATAGTAAAATCCCCTTGTAGGTGACAATTTGAAACAGGTTATCCTTGTTATTCCAGGCAGGTAATCCATCCACACTGAACCATCGGGTGTACCTGGAAATGTTGAGAACAGGTTTTTCTGTTGTACATTTGTAGTTGCAATAACCACTAAAGATATTGACAATGAAACCATTCCTTCATTGTAATGTGCGGCTGTACCGAGTGGTGATTTGTGCAGGATTGATCTGGTACGGTAGTCTCTTTCTGCACGGGCAGACCGGCATTCGGATAGGGTATGCCGGCTCGCTATTGCAGCTGAAAGAAATGAACAGACTTATCTACGTTTACAATCTCAAACCGGGATTCGATAAGTCTATGGATTATGTTCGGAATATGCATGGCATTTCGTTTACCTTGTACCGGGCGATTGACGACGATATCCATTGGGAGATACGTTGGCAGAACCGACATAAAATAATCTTCTCTGAGATGCCCGTTGGAGGTGAGATTTACCGGCGTGAGATCAAAGTGCGACAGAATTGCCTGAGCGGAGGACTTTACTTTGGCAATCCTGTGTATGTAGGACTAAGCCTGGATGTAGGGCACTGGAAAGGGTTTACCCGGGTAAACACCATCGACAGCATCAGTGATACCCAATGGACAAAAATTTTTACCTTCTCAGGTGGTGAACCTGAGTTATACAAATCGGGGCAGGTGGCTATGACCATCCATACCGGCTTTGAATTCAGGTTTTTTGGAGCCAGGCTTTTCTGGCAGTACCATTTTATTCGGCGGGCATTGGATGATATGGACAATATACTGCTGGGAATGGACATAGAGCAGGGGAATTGGCTTAAGGACAGAGGATCAAATCTTGGTCTCGAACTTTACCTTAAAATCGGGAAATGATGAAAAACAGATCTCTGATACTTTTTTCCCTGGCCATAGCCCTGGGATTATTCCCCCGAACCCTGCACACACAGACACCCGAATTTGCTATAGGCTTAGGGTATCAGTCTATCCGGTTCACTTCCGCCTCATTTGAAAGAATGCACGCCTCCTATAACCGGCAATATGCATCCCGCATCCGGAATCCTCTCAGCAGTGAAATCCCATCTGGGGGCAATATCAGCTATAATTTTAAAATCGATGTTTTGTGGGGTGAAGGTGTGGGATGGATGTTCGGAGCTGATATCGGCTATGGAACATTTTCGCTGCAAAACAGTGCAGAGATGCTGAATGGGGATAAACTGAAGATGGACCTGTTCAGCCACGCCATAACCGTAGGAATGCCATTGGGTATTCTGGCTGGTCCGGTACGATTGAATCTGTTAAATGGCATTGTTTGGT
>CAZJZF010000384.1:0-3091 GCA_964550385.1 uncultured Lentimicrobiaceae bacterium
GAAAAGGTATTCTTTTTATCCAGTTTCTGAGGTTTCAATTATTAATCAAATAACAGTCTCAAATGAAGAAGCTTGCAGTTTTCCTTGTTCTTGTCCATTTCTCACTAACTTCCTTTTCCCAAACCCAGACTTACACTGATATTCCCCGGCACTCCTTCGAAGGGATAAAGACCTTCGACGGGAAGTTGTTCTATGCAACTCATTATGGTGCCCCGCTGAAGGATGTACCCTATAATTATGTAATCCAGATTTTTAACAATGAGATGAAGCGTGTAACCCGCGAGGTGATCCCGGTTAAATACCTTGGCAGCATCACTGACATTGCACCCCACAACGGAGGGCTGATCTGCTATATCCAGAGTGGTAAAGAGGGGTTGGTGTACTTTTTTGATGCTACCGGTAAATTGTTGTGGAAGAAAACGATAACTCTGGATAAGTCAAAGTATCACAATGTGAAAATGGTTAGCCTCGGAAATGATGGATTTGTGATTGTGAGACCCGATGAACTGAAGAAAGATGGATTCAGGATTACGCGGTACGATAACAACTTGAATGAACAGTGGACCAAAGCCTATTTCCCAGAGAATGGAAGTATCGACTTTTCAATGGTAAGGGTAAACGGAGAAAAAATTGGAGTACTTGCCTGGTTTTTGCTGTCGGTCTTTTCCACCAAATTCGAAGAACGACTCTATATGTTTTCCGGAAGTGATGGATCATTATTGTATGAGAAAGTAATCATGACAGAGCTGGGAAACGGAAAACCCAAAGAGCTGTCCATTGGCCCCGATGGCAGTGCCTTTGTGATCGGATACACGTTTGACCCAGCCAAATCGTTCGGCGATGTTGTTACCCACCTGTTTTATCAAAAGCTGGATATTTCGGGCAATGTGTTATACGACAAGAAATTATCCCTTGAAGGTGATCTGAAAGACAAACTCATGTCAGAGATGGCCCGCAATGCATTTGGCTTCAATACCACACCTCTTATTCATTTCGAAGACATTTCATATTCAGATAAAGGAATCAAGGTTTTGGGAGAAGCATACCGATATATAAAAACCCCTGTGGCAGCAACACCGGGTGCTGCAACCCAGATCAGCCAGCCCGGGAAATTGTATGTGATGGATTACGTGGTTCTGGAAATCAACGACAAGGGTATCATGACGCAAACCCAGCTCATTGCCAAACCTTATAAACGCATTGATGCCGAAGGACATACACTAGGTGCTGAATATGCAGCTGATGAATATTTTGCTCCGTATGGATTGTTTTCTTACCGGTTTCTCACCGAAAAAAATGGAGAACCGGAATTGGTTTCTCACAACTGGAACCGAAACATACCTTATTTTGGGTTCACTTCCCTGGATGTGAATCATGAAAACATCCTGAACCGCATCTATCTTGAAAGGTCAGTTGCCCAGGGAGAGGCCGGGCAGTTTTCTGCATTCTTATTTAAAAAGGAAGGAGTGCAGACACCGCTTCAGACGAATCAGTACGATATTCTTCCTTATTGCAAGCCCGGTAAGTTGGTGTATTATGATTACAGCAACGAGGAGCTTACGATGCAGGTTATGAATATCGAAGTAAAAAATCCTGTTCCGGCAGGCACTGAAGTAGCTCTGCCTGGCATCCCGGGCAGTCAGTTCAGGGGCATTATGCCCGTGGATGGACAGGGTTACTACACCTTCTATTATGGTGAACCGAGTCATAACAAAACCAATTTGTATATCTATCACCGGCTGGACGAACAACTTAACACGCTGGGAAGGTCGGTACTGAGTGTCCCTGCCAGTGCAGTTTTTGCCGGCAATGTGGCTAACGGCAAAAGCCAGGTGATGGTTTTCCACGACTATTATGCAAGAACATGGTTTTTTTACGAACTGGACGAAAAGGGCTCTCTTGTGAGCGAGAATTCGGTTTTGCTGGATAAGGAGGCAAAGGAGATACCCACTGGCAACCTGCAGCTTGGCACTGCACAGGAGGGCTTTTACCTGCTTCAGACCTATTGGGATGATGTTAAAAAGGCTAATGGAATTCTGGTAATACGTATCAGCAAAGGCAACCAGGTTCGCTGGACATGGTCGTATCTGGCAGAGAAGGATGAAGCGTTACAACTGGTGGCTTCGCAGTCCAATGCCGGACTTTTCGCCATCCTGCACACCCAGCGGCCGATGGCTGGCTGGAACAAATTCCTGAACCGTATTACCGTTCTGGATGATAACACCGGCAAACCCTTATATGAACGTGATCTGTATGACGGACAGGATTCAGGTTTTCCGGAATATGTGATGATAACCCCTGATAAAAGCGTGGTAACCAGTGGAATGTATTTCAAAGGAAATAAATTTGATGCCCAGAATTCCGATGGGATATTCTTTCTGAAACTCAAACCCGACGGCACAAATGCAACCTACATGAAAACGCTTTGGAAGGATGTGGAGGGTGCACTCAAGGTTACCGGAGGTTCCGACTTCCTGGTCAGCGGAAAGGTGAAGGTGCTGATTCAGGATATGGTGATGATGCCGGATGGCAGCTTCAAAGTGATTGGTGAACTGTACAAAAAGTCGGTAGGTACCACAGGACTTGGATTTCTGATGGGCGAAGATCTGGGCGACAGGGCATTCTCTATTTACGATTTTATCGTATTCGACTACAGCCAGGGGAAGCTGGCTTCGGTGTACAGGATTCCGAAGGCTGAACAAAATATCGAGTTGCCCGGAGGCATCGGTCAGCAGAAAGGGCTCTCTCTTTCACTGATGATGCGCAACTACAACATGTTCTCGTACCTGAAAACCCTGCAAACGGGTAGCCAGCCAACTATCGTCTTCACCAATACAATCGACCGTAATAAGTACGTATTCACTGCTCCCGTAGCACAGCAGGCCACTGCAAAGCATCCACAGGCACCTGCCCAGTATATTATTCCAAAATCTCCCGATGACATGAACAAACTGGATCGTATCAACACAAAACTGGAAAATCTTGGATACAAGCTTGACAAGGCAGTTACCGGCACCGACCAGACTTTTACCTATTTCAACGATCCTTACCGGGGATTTGCTATGGCATACACCAACAAGGTTCTAGTGTA
>CAZJZF010000385.1:0-3090 GCA_964550385.1 uncultured Lentimicrobiaceae bacterium
GTGAGCACAAACTTTTAGCGAAGATATTTGATCTGTGATTTTGGGTTACCCAGTGTCGAAGACAGGGGGTCCTTGCCATTTTCCCCGTAAAAACAGTGCTTTTGAATATTCTGCTTCATTTTCTGAAACAGCAATTCAATTCCCCAACGTTTCTTATACAGGAATGCTATTTCCGTACTTTTACCCATGTTGTTTGGTTTTGTGTCCAAGACAAACTTACAACATTGGGGCGTAACCCTCGGGAAGTAGCCAATTCTTAAAAATTTAGTCGGTCAGTAGCGATAAAGTTTGTAAAGTTAATAAAGGTTTAGAATGTTGAGGAAGTTTAGGAAGCTTAAGAAGTTTAGATTTTTACATCCTCAACCACCTCAACCACCTCAACCTCCTCAACTATCTCAGCCTCTTCAACCACCTCAACTACCTGAACTTCTCCAGGATTTGCCGCACCGAATGCACGTATCCCCCTCCAAACAGATTAACGTGGATGAGGAGGGGATAGAGCTGAAAGATCTCCAAACGCTGTTCCCATCCGGGCTGCAGAGGGAAGTGTTGATGATAGCCACTGTAGAATCTAGCAGGGAAGCCACCAAACAGTTTGCTCATAGCGATATCTACCTCTCTGTGCCCGTAAGCTACCGCCGGATCGATGAGCCAGGTGCGATTACTGGTACCGCTCAGGTAGTTGCCGCTCCACAGGTCGCCGTGTACCAGAGCCGGGGGTTCCTCCGGGATGATATCAGGAAGCTTTTTGAAGAGATGGTCGAAGGCTCGACTGTCGGTAGCCGAAAGGCTTCCATTGTCGCGGGCAATCCTGAGTTGTGGCACCAGCCTTTCGGAGATGAAGAAGCTGTTCCAGGTATCATGCGGGGTGTTTCGCTGGGGCAGCGAGCCCATGTAGTTGTTGTGGTCGAGGCCGAAAGTGGCGGAGGTATTCCGGTGCAGCTCCGCCAGCATCTCGCCAAACCGGTCGCCTGCATCTGGTTCAGGATGCCCTGGTTCGATGTATTCCAGCGCCAGGTAAGAAATGGAGCCTGTTTCTCCCTGTTCCAGTACTTCCGGCACCAGTGCCCCTCCGGGATTGGCCAGCAGCTGCAACCCGCTGGCTTCCGAAGCAAACATTCCCGGGTAGCGGCTGGCATCGTTCCATTTCACAAAAAGGTTTGTGTTCCCCAAGGTTACCGTGGCTGCCTCGTTGATGGAGCCACCGGATGCGTAGCGCGCCGAGAGGGTGTGGTTGCCGTTGTTTCCCATCCTCACAACCAGGGCTTTGATTTTTTCTTCGAGGGGTTTTGGCAGGATCATAATTCTGGTTTTTGCGCTTTCCCAAACCGGAACTCATGCAGTATGTTGTGCTCCGCTCCATGCGACTTGAGCTGACTTTCGTACAGAAACATCGCGTTGGCTTGCACCTCCTGAAAGAAATCCTCACGGTTTTCTGCTACGAATTCCTGAAATCTTTTTTTGGAAATCAGCCGGTCGATCCGTGCAAGGGTAAGGTGGGGCACAAAGGGTAGTCGTTCGCGGGGAAATCCGGCTGCGGCTGAAGCGTCGAGCACCGATTCCCCAAATTTTCGCAACGGCGTATCGTCAGTAGTTCCTGCCCAGAAAACTCTGGGATCGTATCTGCTCCCGAAGATACCGGTACCTTTGAGGGTAAAGCGGAAAGGCTCACAATTCCCGGCACAATCCTCCAAATGTCTGACTATATCGGGGATCTGCTCCTCGGGCACCTCTCCGAAAAATTTCAGGGTCAGGTGCATCTGTTGCGGATGGGCCCACCGTACCTTTCCCTGGCTGAAGAGCACTTTCCCCTGCTGCATCAGTTCAAGCAGCGCAGGCTCGGGGGTAACGGGAATGGCGGCAAAGAGTCGTCGCATGGTTGTGCAGTATCAGAGGGTACGGCGAAGATACACCATCTGCCGGTAAGAAAAAAAGGGAGGGTAGATTTTACCATTTGAAAAAAATAGTACTATATTTGCACCCGCTTTGGGGCATTAGCTCAGTTGGCTAGAGCGTTTGACTGGCAGTCAAGAGGTCATCGGTTCGATTCCGATATGCTCCACGAAGGATACCTCTCCCCCAACCCCCTCTCCTGAAATGAGAGGGGGCTTTTTTTTAAGGCATCATGGCATACTATACCTATATATTGTATTCAGAAAGCTTCGACTGTTACTACATAGGGCAATGTCAGGATTTGGTGGAAAGGCTTCAGAAGCATAACCGGGGCTATAACCAATCCACAAAACCCTATCGTCCGTGGAGGTTAGTTGCATGGAAGGAATCAGCCACAAGGTCGTTGAGCATGGATTATGAGCAGAAGCTCAAGAATCTGCGAAGCAGGACGAGGATGTTTGAATTTATTGACCGGCATGAATTTACCCGGTCAGAAACCATCGAATAAAGTCAAGAGGTCATCGGCCCCGAAAAATCGAAAATCTTTGATTTCCTGATTTTTCGAGGGTCCACGAGTCCGTAAAGCCAGAGGCTTAACGGACTCGGGATTCGATTCCGATATGCTCCACGGAAGAGGTTGAGGATGTTGAGAGAGGAAGCATCCTCAATGAAGAATGTGAACAGGGTAAGCAGCAGCTTGCCCTGTTTTTTTTGGTCTGCTTTGCTCTGGAATGTGTAGTGCTGATTTAACGGAACAATAAGTTATAAAACATACTTTTGTATAACCTTTAACCGGTTACCTATGCGACTGCTAATCACGATAAGTTTGTACACCATGCTTATATGGCTGTTGACCAGTTGCCATACCAAACAGACTAATGAAGCTGTGAGGGAGATCAACACAGCGGGAATTCCGTTCATTGGCAGTTGGCAGGTGATACCGAGAGTAATACCCTACAGTGCATCACTTACAATTGATGCAGACCACACCTTTACTTATAAGGGGGGTGGTTGTGTGCTACATTTTGGGTCTGCTGGGGTTTGGCAAACACATGGTGATACTTTGTTGCTTAACAGTAAAGATACCTCGGCATGCCTGTACACGAAGCCATTCGGTTTAAATTGCGTACCAGTGGATTCACCTTATATTCAAGGAAAGACCAGAAGTGATTGTAATCCTGAAGATGTGTGCAATGA
>CAZJZF010000386.1:0-3080 GCA_964550385.1 uncultured Lentimicrobiaceae bacterium
TGCCGTTATTAATCGTGAAACTCGCGGTGTAATCAATATCAAAATTGGTTACACTGGAATTGGCATTATGGGTTGCACTGTTCTCGTCGACCCAGTTCTGGAACGTATGACCCGTTTTAACGGCAGCAGGCAGCGACATGGAAGTAAGAATATTATTCTTGAAGGCATATTTGCCAATATGGATCACGCTGTTGGGTATGATGACTGTGGAAATATTGTTCACATTGAAGGCAGCCTGATGGATATATTTTACCGAATTGCCAAGGGTGAGGGTTGAAATGGCGTTGTGTTCAAATGAGTATCTACCGATAAAGGTAACTGAGTTGGGAATGGTAAGGCTGGTAATGCCGCCTCTTACAAATGCGTATTCTCCGATGTATTCAACCGAGTTACCCAATGTAAGTGTTACAAGGTTAGGATTCCAGGCAAAGGCTTGCTTGTCGATAAATTTTACAGAATTGGGAATGGTGACACTTTTAATATTACTCCAGTAAAACGAAAAATACCCGATATGTTCAAGGGTATTCGGAAAGGTAAGATCGGCAAAATAAAAGGAGTTGTCGCTGAAGGAGAATTTGCCAAGATATTTGAAATTATTGGGCAGGCTGATTTGCAGAATGCCCATAAACGAAAACACGCCTGCTTCCTGCTCCTCCTTATCCGCAATACCCATAACAGTTTGGCCCTGCAACTGAGAAGGGATAGTCAGAACAGTTCCAATACCGAAACGGCACTCGGTAATATAGCCGTTTTCCATGGTAACGTCGGTATCTTGTAAGGTGTAAATGATGGAAGCAGTATAGGATAAATTCAGGTTACTGACTGTGGTTAAGGCATTCAGCGTATCCCCATTGCTGTTTCTCCAATGCTGGAAGCCTGGCCGGGTGTTGTTGGGCAGCACAAAGCTTGTAATGGAATTGTTCACAAATGCCAGTACCCCGACATAATTGAGAGAAGCAGGTAAGGTGATGGATGTTAACAGGTTTTCGCTGAAGGCCTGGTAACCCAGATAGGCAAGCGAGTTGCTTAGGGTAGCACTTGTTATGTCGTTGTTTCTAAACGTTTCATTTCCAATAAACTCCACAGAATTTGGGATAACCACACTGGTTAGCAGATTGTCTCTGAAGGAGTGTCGGCCGAGATAGGTAAGGCCAGCCGGAAAGGTAATGCTGGTAAGGGCATTGGTTCTGAAGGCAGTTCCTTCAATTCTTTCAAGGCCCGATGGTAATACCAAACTTGTTAACCCCTTGCCTTCAAACGCACTGATCCCGATCCCTTTGACCGGAACCCCCTGCAGCGAATCGGGGATGATGATGCTGGTATTGCTGAAATTGTAGGAACAGGCGGTGATGTAATGGCGGCTGTCGAGGGTTACATCCTGATTCTGCAGGGTGTATTGAGCCTTTGCGGAAAAGCAGCAAAACAAAACAAATGCAGCAAAAACTGCAACGCGAAATACAGATACGATCTTTTTCATCATGTGTGCAGATTATCGGGTGAATGGATACCCACAAATGTACGTGGAAAGAACATAGAAATACGTATAATCTTTCTTTGCCTTAATAAAAAGAAAAGGCGCCCTTGTGAGGCGCCTTCCAATATGTTGTCGGAGCAATTTAGTTCTCCTTTTTGGTTCTGACGATTTTCTCCTTGATGCGGGATTTCTTGCCGGTAAGTCCGCGGTAGTAGAAAATCCTGGCTCTGCGAACCACACCGTGCTTGTTAACAACGATCTCATCGATAAAAGGGGAGCTGAGGGGAAAAATCCTTTCAACGCCAATTCCTCCGGAGATTTTGCGTACGGTAAAAGTTTCGCGGGCACCGCTGTTCTTCCGCTGGATTACCACTCCCTGGAAACTCTGGATACGCTCCTTGTTCCCTTCCTTGATCTTATAGTTTACCGTTACGGTATCGCCTGCCTTGAATTGAGGAAACTCTCTGGTAGGCACCAACAACTCTTCTACCTGTTTGATAATCGCGTCTTTGTTCATCTCTCCGGTTTGTTAGGGTATTGTCCAAAAAAGGAGTGCAAATATAGAGGTTATTTTTCAACTGGCAATCACTGTGCTGATCTTTTTTTTTGCGGATTACTTTACCGGCGTTAGCTCATAGGTATGGGCAGGCTTGTATTTCATTACCCAAAGGAAGGGGACATAGAAGAAAAACCCGGCAATAAGGGCTCCCACATCCACCTCTTCATCGCGGGTGATCACCACGTTATGATCTTCATAACCCTCTTTTTTTAACTTTATCTGGGTAGCGCTGCCAACAATTTTGGTATCAGTATGAGCGTAGGGAGTTGTGCCCGCAGGTTCGCCGTCGATATACACTTTGGCACCCGACGGGATGGAATGAATAAGGGTGGTGCTGGCACAACTGGTGGCCATAATGGCAATTGCAAGAAATAGCGCCATTGCTTTCATCGGTCTGGAAATCTTTTTCATAGGGTATTTTGTTTTGGGTTTTGTGGGACACAGGAATGCAAATATACAGCCAAAGTACTTATGTCTTTCAAAATTTCCTGGTTTTTTTTAAAGCAGGTGCGGACGTCTGCTTCGGGTACGTTCAAGTGCCTGTTCAAGTCGCCAGTCGGCAATCTGCCGGTCGTGGCCCGAGAGCAGCACTGCGGGAACCTTCCAACCCTTGTATTCTGCTGGCCTGGTATAAGCCGGAGGAGCAACGAGGCCATCCTGAAAGCTGTCGGTTAATGCCGATTGCTCATCGCCCAGCACGCCGGGAATAAGCCGCACCACGGTATCAACGATAACGGCTGCTGCAAGTTCGCCACCGGTGAGCACATAGTCGCCTATGCTGATCTCCCGGGTTACCAAATGCTCGCGAATCCTTTCATCAACCCCCTTGTAATGGCCGCACAGGATTATCAGATTTTGGTGCATCGAAAGCCTGTTGGCAAGGGGCTGTCCGAACATCTCTCCGTCGGGGGATGTATAGATCACTTCATCGTACAAACGCTCCTCTTTCAGCTTGCTGATACAACGGTCTACCGGCTCCACCATCATCACCATACCGCCTCCGCCGCCATATGGGTAGTCGTCAACACTGCCATAGCGGTTGGTGCT
>CAZJZF010000387.1:0-3078 GCA_964550385.1 uncultured Lentimicrobiaceae bacterium
AACCCTGTAACTTTCAACCGGTTGTCCGTAAGCATTATAAATGATCAGATCCGTCACATCCCTCTAAATAGCGAAGCGCTCAACCTGCACTATCTGTTTCCCTGCACCAGGAACCAGTCCACCCAGGCATCCATTTGGTTGAACGAGTTGGGCCGGAGGAGAATTTCCCGTTTGTTGTTCAGCAGATAGATGGTTGGAGTGCCAGACACATACCAGGCCTGCACCACGGCGCTGTTCCATTTGCCATAGTCGCACACGCTGATGAAGGGAAAGGAATCCGAAAAATCGGTGAACGATTTCTTGTCCACATCCAGGGAAACAAATACAACCTCAACACCATATTTTTTCCATTTGTCGTAAACGCTGGCCATCTTACCAAGCTCTTCGGTACACTTGGGACACCAGGAGGCACCGAAAACAACAACAACGTATTCACTTTTAAGATCCGACAACTTTCCGGGAATCGGACCGTCAGCAGCGTATCCCGGAGCCAGAAGATCCCCCTTGAAGCTGAAATCGGGGGCAATATTCCCCTTTTTCATGGCACGGTAGCTCTCAAGCTGTTTCGCCAGGTTCGCGTCAACGGTGCATCCCACTTCGTTCAGCACTTTCAGGGCCAGGTATTCTGATGCTCCGAACAGGCTGTGTCGCTCCAGCAGGCTGAAGAGGTAATCGGTAACCTGGTTCAGGCGCTCTTCGTTTTTTACCAGATGTTCCATCATTCGGTCGATAGAGACATGCATCTCTATATACACCGAGTCGAGGGAATGCCCGCTGTTCTCCAGAAGCCAGAAATGGCTCTCGATCGACTCTTTGAACAGTCCGCTTTTATAAAGTCGGGGGTCAGCATAATCCAGCTTCCTGAACGATTCCACCGTTTCCGGAATCTCCTCCGGCCTGTACTGGGCAACTGTAGAAACCGAGCTCACAAGTTTACGGGTGGGTAAAAACCAACTCACATAGCTTTCGGAATCCAACGCATTGAGAAAGGTCCGGTCTTCTGCTTTGATTCTGTCCTTTTCTGCTTCAATCGCCTTCCGGGGTGAACTGTGAATACTGAACAGGGAGTCATGCGCATAGATCTTCTCCAGGTATGCCCATGCACTCAGTGCCTGCTCCCGGCGAGGGTGTTCGGTGGCATACTGTCCGAATTGCTGATTTTGTTTTCCGGAGGTGATGATGATGGTCTCAGGAAACGCCAGTGCTTCCCCTTCCAGCTTCAATACCTCGTCAGCAAGAATTACAAAAAAAGCTTTGTTGTCTTCCGCTGCCAGATACCCCATCCCGAAATCCTTTTCAGCAAACGAGAGCTTAAACACACCCTGCTGATCTGCCCGCGATTGATCTATCGTGTAAATGTCAAAACCATTAAAACCCACCAGCCGCACCTGCTGTCCTGCCAGCGCCGGAAATGTGCCTGTAATGGTATGCTGGGCCTGTACCTGCCACCCCATTATGAACGAAATCAACACGATAATTCTGATATACAATTTCATATTGAAATATACTTTCGAATTACTCAAAGATTTGAGGTCTTCTGTTTTTTGATACACTACTCCGGTTTTACCCAAATTACCTTCCATTCGTTGCCGTGCACAGCAAGCGTCTTCCAGAAGGTCCTCTTCGTAACAATGGTTGAGGTGCCGGTTTGGTAGAATGAATAGGTTGTTTCGCCCGAAGCTTCGGCAGCCATCAGCTCACAGGCTGCAAGCAATTCAGGGAAGTTTGCATAGGCCGTATCAGTCAGCACGTTGAGTCCAATCTCAGCGACATCCTGATCGTATAACACTCTCCCCGATTTTTCCATTACCCAGATTTCAAATGACTGGCCAGATACAATGGGCTCGATAATTCGCCCCAGAAGGTCCTCCGGTGGATACAGCGCGCTGATAGCACCGAGGATCTGACTGTTTTGAACAATGGGATGCATTTCGACCACCGCCTGATACCCTTCAACCACCATAAAAGCATCGCTAAGAACGGGTTGCTTGGTTTGAAAGGCCTTTATCACATGCGGTTGCTGGCTGATATCAGTGCCCTGGTAAGAATAGTACGCAGAGGGTTCGGCGATTTGAAGGATGCCTTGAGGGGTTGTGAAAACCATTTCGGTTGCAAAGGAGGAGCCATTGAAAAGGGCAAGTAACTTTGTTCGTATAACGGAGGTGTCAACGCCATTCTGTTCAAAGAGTGTTACCTCGGCCGAAATCGAATGGCTCAGACTGTCGAGTGAGGCTGTAACTGCCGTTATTACTGTGGAAATCTCTGCCGGAAAGATTGGCTCTTTGTCCTCTTGACAACCAAAAGCCAGTAAAAAAACCACGAGGAAAAAGAGCATCTTTTTTGATTTCATCTCTGTTTGATTTTGATTAACGGTTCTCTATTAAACGGCAGGTACTTTTTTTAACGTTTCATTGATTATTCCTTTATGATTTTTTCTATCATGATTTCGCTATCTGATTTAATTTTAACAATATAAACACCGCTTTTCAATTCTTCTATGTTAATCTTTGTTTTTTGATTTGTCAATTTTACATACCGAATGATTTGTCCATTTAGATTTATTATTTCACATGAATAACCACTGGATTCTATGTTTTGCTTAATTTCAAGTGTGATTTCATTATTTGAGGGATTTGGATAAATACACAATAGTTGACTATTGTTGTTTTCGTTTTTAAAAATTGAAGTAGATAAACCAACAAAATCAGAATTGATTTTGTAAATTTTTTGCATTCCACCATAATCAAATCTACCGCTAATATTCCATAGGTAATTATTTTCAACCGTAAAGTCATAAGGTAAAGGAATACACCAATTTGAAGAATCAATCAAGCTCCCGTTTAACGGATTAATCTTAAAGATCATCTGTGAATTAGTATTAATGCCGTAAAGCAAGTTATTTATCCATTTTATCCCTAAAATATTGGAATGAACGAAAATAGTATCTATCACGCCTATCGTTATGGGATCAATCTTATATATTCTTGATAATGTGTCATATGAAACACAATACTCACTTACCCATAAATACCCTTCTCCAAATGTTGTTCCCCATAAATTTGGGTCAAGGGGAAAAGC
>CAZJZF010000388.1:0-3053 GCA_964550385.1 uncultured Lentimicrobiaceae bacterium
AAAAAGTCTTCTGATTACAGAGTAGCCGTAAGGTTGATCTTCAATCCGATTTCGTCGTTGATGAAATTGTCCTTCAGGTTTTTAAAGAAAGATTTGGAGCCGTAGCGAACATTCCAGTCAGCACGGTTGATGACAAATGCATTGCTGACAGCCATAAGCTTGTTCTCTTCGATTTTTACGCTGGCAGGAAAGCTGATGCTGCGTGAAATGCCCTTCATCGTAAGATTTCCTGTAATCTTGTGCGTTACACCGCTTTCATTTAACTCTTCTACCCCGGTGATGACAAAGGCTGAAGTGGGGAAACTGTCAACCGCAAAAAAATCCGCACTGAGAAGATGTCCTCTCAGGTCTCCGTTCATCTTGGCATCCGTAAGATCCAAAACTTTTATACTCGACATGTCAATGGCAAATGAACCCCCGATGAGTTTTCCTTCACTCAGTTCAAGTTTGCCTTCCTTCAGCATGATCGTACCGTTGTGTGTGCCGGTGGGCTTGCTTCCTGTCCATTCGATGCTGCTGGCCACCAGATCAGCCATTAAACTCTTTTCTCCTGTGATAAGTTGTTCTGCCTGAGCTTCTCCGCTTTCAACTTTATCGCCTTTTATGCCTCCGCCGCACGATACTATAAAAATCGTTATCGCCAGCAATAAAATTCCTGATGTTACCTGTTTCATGTTTTTGATTTTTTGTTAAACATTTATGGCAATAAACACCAGTTTAAGTATTTTTGTTCATCTTTGCATTGTTAATCAAATATTAAACTATGCTTTGCCTTTTCGACCAAACCACCGACCCTGCCTTCAACCTTGCTGCCGAGGAGTATGTGCTGAAAAATTTTACCGATGAAGTGTTTATGTTATGGCGCAACGACAACGCCATCATTGTGGGGAAACACCAGAACACGCTGGCCGAAATTAATCTTGATTATGTGAAAGAGAAGCATATCAAGGTGATACGCCGGCTGTCGGGCGGAGGTGCCGTTTTTCACGACCTGGGTAACATCAACTTTACTTTTATTATGAACGGTGAAGGGGAGAGGTTGATAGATTTCCATAAGTATACCCTTCCCATTCTGGAAGTAATGCAAAAGCTGGGAATACCTGCAAAATTCGAAGGTCGCAACGATCTCACCATCGATGGAAAAAAGTTCAGTGGCAACGCCGAGCATGTATTCAGAAACCGCGTATTGCATCATGGCACCCTGCTATTTTCGTCTGTGATGCAAAACCTGTCGGCAGCGCTCAATGCCAGACCGGAAAAATTTGACGACAAAGGGGTGAAATCGGTACGGAGTCGCGTTACCAACATCAGCGAATATCTGAAGGAGCCCATGGATGTGATGGAATTTGCCCGGCGGGTGATGGACCACATCCGGGAGATGTACCCCGACGCCATTCCTTATTCCTATACGCCCGAAGATATTGCTGCCATCGAAAAGCTGAAAAAGGAAAAATACGACACCTGGGAATGGAATTTTGGCTATTCGCCTGATTATAATTTCAACCATTTCCATAAAACGGAAGGGGGCTTTATCGAAGTGGCCATGCAGGTGGATAAAGGGATCATCGCCGCTGTGAAGTTTACCGGCGACTTTTTCAACAAGTCCGATGTGGCTGAATTCGAGCAAATGCTTACAGACAAGCCCCATTCCCCGGACCAGATCCGGGATTTACTGCACCGTATTAAAATCGATGATTACTTCGTTAAAGCCACCCATGATGATTTGATGCAGTTGCTTTTTTAATCCAGCAGTCAGGCACCAGCATGGGATGCGTATGCCCCTAAAAAAAACTTCGAAAATACCATAAGGTGCCAGCAATGAATATAATGATTACTTTTGGTATTATCATTCAATATCCACTCACGATGAAAACAATCCAGTACATTTCAGCAGCAGCGATTTTACTTGCCTTTTTTACAGCAGGATGCGACAAGCCTGACAATGATGTGTTGCCTCAGGTAACCACGGCGGAAATCTCAGGTATCACACTTAATTCAGTGCAATGTGGTGGCAATGTTATCACTGAAGGGGGCAGTAAGGTAGAATCACGCGGCATTTGCTGGGACACCATACCTAACCCGGTCGTTACGGGCAAATGCCTTGCCCAGGGCAAAGGAACGGGTGCCTTCGCATGCCAGCTTACCGCGTTGAAAACCAACACCATCTATTACTTGAGAGCCTTCGCCACCAATAAAGCGGGCACCGCCTATGGCGAAAACATGATATGCTGCACCGATTTCAAAGACATCGACGGCAATGTGTACAATGCCATCACTATCGGCGAACAGGTTTGGATGCGCGAAAACCTTAAAACCACCAAATTTCGCGACAGTACCAGCCTCACTGGTTATTGGAATGACCATTACAGCGCCTATAAATGGTTTCAGAACGCAATATCGTGGAAGGATACCTTCGGGGGATTTTACAACTTCAACGCCATCAAAAATGCCGCCGGCCTTTGTCCTCTGGGATGGTCGATGCCAGATGATGACGACTGGGCACAGCTGCTCGAATTCCTCGGGGGCGACAGTATTGCCGGAGGGAAGATGAAGGAGGCGGGAGTGATGCACTGGAACCTTCCCAACACCGATGCCACTAACGAAAGCGGTTTCACTGGACTACCGGCGGGAAGCACGGTGGGGAACTTTTCGGGTTTTGCCTACAATGCTATTTGGTGGAGCCGTACAGAGGAACCTTTTTACCCCTATGAAACCAGGGTTGTAATCCTCAGCACCAACAGCGGCAGCGTCACACGCCAGGTGTACAATAAAAACGAGGGCTGCACTGTGCGCTGCATCAAAGACTGACATGGTCAACCACCCAGTGACAAAAAATCACCAGAAACATCAAACCAACAACCTTAGTAGCATGGTGGCTGCTCCTGCAACAAACAACCTTATTACCTTATTTTTCCGGTCAGCAACGGAGCAATGGTCTTTTTGAAACCAGAATATGCACATTTTCCTTTTTACATATGTTTGATTGAAATGAAAAAAGGAGATTCAATCAAACATATGTAAAAAGGAAAATGTGCATATTCCTTTTTACATAT
>CAZJZF010000389.1:0-3048 GCA_964550385.1 uncultured Lentimicrobiaceae bacterium
GCAGATAATGTTAGGCAACTCCTGATGTCGCCTCCGCTAGGTCAAAAACGTGTACTGGGTATCGACCCCGGTTTCCGCACCGGGTGCAAGGTAGTTTGCCTCGATGCACAGGGGGCTTTGTTGCATAACACTACCATCTACCCCCACCCACCCCAGAAGGAGTTTACACAGGCAGCGGCAAAAATCAAGTCGCTGGTGAGCCAGTATAAGATTGAAGCCATTGCCATTGGAAACGGAACAGCAGGCAGAGAAACGGAGGATCTGGTGCGCAGTATCCGGTTCGACCGGGAGGTCGTGTCGGTAGTAGTGAATGAAAGCGGTGCATCAGTATATTCTGCATCAAAGGTAGCACGTGAGGAGTTTCCGGGGTACGACATCACCGTAAGAGGCTCTGTATCGATTGGACGCCGGCTCCAGGATCCATTGGCAGAGCTGGTAAAGATTGAGCCCAAATCCATCGGTGTGGGGCAGTACCAGCACGATGTGAATCAGAAGGCTTTGGAACAATCACTGGAAGATACCGTAGTGAGTTGTGTGAACCGGGTAGGGGTAGATGTGAATTCAGCGAGCAAGCAGCTCCTTGCCCATGTATCGGGCATTGGGCCTGCATTGGCCGGAAATATCATTGAATTCAGGAACCAGAACGGAGCATTTATTACCCGTGACCAACTAAAGGAGGTTCCAAGGCTTGGTGCAAAAGCTTTCGAGCTGGCAGCAGGGTTTTTAAGGATTCGCCAGGGGGCAAATCCGCTCGACAACACAGCGGTACATCCTGAAGCGTATCCGCTGGTGATGAAGATGGCGAAAGTACATGGAATCAGCGTAGAAGGGCTCATTTCGGACAAGGAAGTCCGCAAAGGGCTGGTTCCGGAGTCTTTCGTTACTTCAAAATTCGGACTGCCCACCATCCACGATATTCTGGCAGAACTCGACAAACCCGGCAGAGACCCAAGGGTTAGTTTTGAGGTAGTGGAATTCGACAGAAATGTGAAAAAAATCGAAGACCTGAAGCCCGGAATGATGTTAACAGGGATCGTTACCAATATTGCTGCTTTTGGCGCCTTTGTCGACATCGGGGTGCATCAGGACGGGCTGATTCACATTTCGCAGGTCGCGGATGAGTTTGTAAGCGATATCGGCAAGTATCTTCACCTGCACCAGAAGGTGAAAGTAAAAGTGCTGCAGGTGGAACCGGAGAGAAAACGGATACAGCTTTCGTTAAAAACCTCTGTGTGATGCTATGGTTTTGTATCTTTATCGCCTGATGGATACTGAAATACACAAGAAATCGTTTCTGTCAAAACTATGAACGCAATGCAAAGAATTGCCGTCTGCCTGTTGCTGTCTGTCCTGCTGATGCTGGGTTTTCAGGGATATGGACAAAAAATCAGGGGTGGATTTGTGCTGGGTTTCAACATGAGTCAGGTGGATGGAGATGAAATTTATGGCTACCGGAAATATGGGTTTCATGGGGGTGCAGCTGGCACCATTCCGCTGAAGAAGAATTTTCTGTTTACCCTCGAAACCCTGTACTCGCAAAAAGGTGCCAATCAACCCAGCAGCACTTCAGCCTACCGTAAATACCGATTGGATTTTGAATACGTGGAGGTTCCGTTTTATCTGCAATACAACGACCGGGACATTTTTACCGTGGGGGCAGGTTTTGCCTTTGCAAAGCTGGTTGGCGTGAAGGAATGGGAAAAAGGGATTCGCACCTCAACAACCCTATTGGGCTCAAGTGCTTTATACGACCGGAACGATTACCTGGCGCTCATCGATCTTAAGTTCAGGATATGGCAGCGATTGAGCATGAATGTGCGGTTTCAGTATTCGATGGATAAGATCAGACTGGCAAAATTCACCGATGATTTCCAGCAGACGGAGTGGACGAGAAAACAGTACAACAACCTCATTACGTTCCGGTTGGCGTATATGTTCAATGAGCCCTTGCCGGAGAAGGAAGGTTGAGAAACGTGTTGAGGAGGTTTAGAAAGTTGAGCTGTTGATTTGTTTAGTTGTTTAGCTGTAGAGATTTTGGTTTCTAGTCAGCGAAATCCCAGCCTAAAAATGGTGAAAACATTAGAAGGTTAGGTTTAGAACCCCGAAGGGGTGGAAGGATTATAGGTTGAGCGAAGTCGAAGATGACGCCGAAGGCGTTACGATTCGGGATTGAGGAATTTTAGTAGGTTGAGGAAGTGATATATGCCGATTAGTTTATATTTGATGTCCGTGGCATTGGTATTCATATATTCCATTACCTTGGCAAATGGTCAGTTTGAATATTCCAAAATCAGACCCAAAATAAGGATAGGAATGACCCCAAACTATCACATTATCGTCTTTTACTTCCAATCCGTTTAGCTCTGTCTGGATTTCACCTGCCAGGTCTGAAAGCACGTCTGAGAATAGTAATTGATCATTCATAAATACTGCTATTACGAATAAACTGACGGAATTATCCTCCATTCCTACTGCATTCTCATAAGTATAGCCGACAAGAAATAGCTTAAATTTCGAATCATATTGATAGGCTTTGGCAACTGCTCTTTTAATCTCTCCACAATACATGGTGTCTTTTTTGCATTCCTTATCAATATAGCTTTTAGCTATTTTGTAGAATGGATAAAACTCAGATTCAGACCTTATTCCATTTATTACAGTAAGATTATTTTTAAAGTCTTTAAACTTTATTGTGTCGCAGTCATGATCCTCTATTAATGAATCTGTATTATTATTTTTAATCAGGGTGCTTGCTTTATTATATTGATTATCAGCATTGTCCAAATAATTAGATACAGACCTGTGTTGGCAGCTGTATGCTATCAGAGTGATAATCCCTAATATTAGTATTCTTCCGTACACTCTTGTGTTTAATTGCATCATAACTATATGCTTAATAAACTTTTATAACCATTACCAGACGTGGTTTCCGTATCGCCTCCGGCGATTCTTGAAGTGAGGTCTTCGCTAGGAAGTCATCTGCAAGCCCGCTCCAGCCACACCTGTTGCGTGGTCTCTGCTGCTCTTCGACTTTATAAACTTTATAAA
>CAZJZF010000390.1:0-3043 GCA_964550385.1 uncultured Lentimicrobiaceae bacterium
TCTCGCCGGAACGATCGGGAACACTCCCGGCAGGTGCTCTTGCAAAAGCCTGCTTCAGTGGCACCTATAAAGCCGAAGAGATCAAAAAGATGATTACAGGTCAGGGTGGGTTTGTAGCCTACCTGGGAACCAACAACGCCCTGGAGGTGGAACAGCGGGCTGATGCCGGCGACGAAAAAGCAGCCCTGATACAGGAAGCATTTGCTTACCAGGTAGCCAAGGAAATCGGCGCAATGTCTACTGTGCTGAAAGGGAAGGTGGATGCCATCCTTCTCACCGGAGGGGTTGCCTATGGCAAACCTGTGGTAGGTATGATCAGAGAAAGGGTTGAGCACCTTGCACCTGTTTATGTATATCCGGGCGAGGATGAAATGAAAGCTCTGGCTGGCAATGGATTAATGATCCTCAACAATGAGATTTCGGCTAGAGAGTACCGGTAATAACTTCTTCCGGGTCGCAGGTCAACAGAAATCAGTAGACTTTGCTGCATGTATAGCCGATAATCGTTGGTTTAACGAACTATTAACAGATTTTTAGTGCTGACAATCAGTATTTTCGATAATTTTGCAGAGAAGAAAACTTTTTTCTGAGATGCGTCGAATTGTAGCCATATTGATCGCCCTGATTATTACCCTGAGCACCAGCGGCTTTATGGTATTTGTTCACCATTGTCATCATCATCAGGAAACTTTCGCCTCTGTGTTTGTCAATTTCAACGATGAGGCTCATCATTCCTGCAGCGCAATCACCAGTTCGTGTGCTAAGGCTCAGGAATCCTGCTGCCACAAGGTTCCTATAAACCATGATGCAAAAATTGAAAGCAAATGCTGCAGCAGCTATGAATACCTGCTGCGAATTTCTCCGGATACAGAGCCGGCCAAGAAGCATTCGGTTAATCTCAGGCCAAAGGTATCCGGCGTTGAATGCTCTTTTTCGGAGCCTTCCCTCGTAGCACAGGATAATCACTCAGACAACCGTCTCAGGGCAGACATCCCCAGACCCGGCCCTGCGGGAAGGCAACTCATCATTGGGTTGCACCAGATAAAAATTTGCGATTGCTAGATCTGGCAGCTTGTTGAACCATAGGGTATCCGAATAATCACCTCAGGTTCAGGCTAAGAATCATTGGGAGTATCCAACCGGATACAATCCTGATAAACATGTCAAATCGCAAAAAAAATATCAATGTTACGAATACCAAAGATTATACTATTCATCCTGATTGCCATGCCTTTGCGCATAATTGCATCAGGACTCTCAGGGTTTGTTTATGAAACCGGAGAAAACGGAGCCCATATACCATTGCCAAACGTAAATGTGTATTGGGCAGGTACCTCAACAGGCACCTTTACCAACGACGAAGGAAAGTTTTTCATCGACAGGGTGAAGGGTCATGACATTCTGATTGTGAGTTTTGTAGGTTTTGAAAAAGATTCTCTGAAAGTGCATGCTGAGGATCGGGACATCACCATAGGGCTCACGCGAAACCTTATGCTGAAGAAACTTACTATAACTGCGAGAGAATCTTCTACTTATATCAGCAAATATGATCCCATCATTACCCATAACATCACCGGTGCTGAGTTGCACAAGGCAGCCTGCTGTAATTTGGGAGAGAGCTTCGAGACCAATGCCTCGGTGGATGTTTCGTATGGTGACGCCATTTCCGGAGCTAAAAAAATCGAAATGTTGGGACTGACCGGAGTATACAGTCAATTGATGATAGAAAACATCCCTGACTATCAGGGTTTTGGAAGATCATTTGGATTAAGCTACATTCCAGGTCACTGGCTGGAATCTATTTCGGTATCCAAAGGGGCATCCTCTGTAGCATCGGGCAATGAATCCATCACCGGGCAGATCAGTGCCGATTATAAAAAACCTGACGGGAATGAAATATTCTACCTGAATCTTTATGGTAATTCGCACGGGCATATTGAGTCAAACTCGAACATTTCCCTTAAAATCAACGACCAGCTCAGCACGATGTTGCTGGCTTACGGGGGATACAATAACCTCCGGATCGATCATAACGATGACGGGTTTATGGACGATCCACTGACCAAACGTTATCATGTAATGAACCGGTGGAAATATACCTCTGCCGACAAACAGCGCCTTATTCTTCAGGCAGGGGTAAATTTTCTGCAGGAGGATCGCATGGGAGGCCAGATGGAATACAACACCCTGGATGCAATGGAATTGAAGTATGGGTTCATTGTAGATACCTGGCGAACAGGCGGGTTTGCAAAAGGCTGCTACATACTCAGGAACAGGGCAATGACCAGTTTTTCCACCCTGAATAATTTTTCGGTCCATCACCAGAAATCCTATTTTGGCATATTGAATTCCCATTCGGTGCATCAAAAAAGCATCAACAGTCGTTTTAGCTTCGATACCTACCTATTCAACAGCAATCATCTGATACAAACCGGAGTATCTTATCAGTTACAGGATTATGACGAGACACTGAATGATTCGCTGATGGATAAAAAGGAGCAGATTACTGGAGTTTTCGGGCAATATACCTATAACTATCTGAAGGTGTTTACCCTGCTGGGTGGTTTCAGAGCTGATCATAATTCTCTTTACGGCATTCAGTTAACTCCCAGGTTCCACATCAGATATCAGCCCGCAGAGCATACAACCATAAGGCTTTCAGGCGGCAAGGGATACCGGTCGGTACACATGTATGCTGAAAACCTGTTTTTGATGGCAAGTTCAAGGAGCATCGTTTTTGAAAACGAACTGATCCCCGAAGTGGCATGGAATTATGGTATTCATATTTCTCAGGGATTTCGCCTATTTGATCGGAAAGCCACATTGAACGGTGAAGTGTTCTCCACACGGTTTTCAGATCAGATGGTGATTGATTTCGACCGTAACATCGACCACATTTATGTATATCAGCTTGATGGAGCATCTTATGCCAATAATCTTCAGTTTGACTTCACATTTGAGCCGGTGAAGCGGCTTGATGTGCTGCTGGCAGTAAGATTTACTGATGCAAAGACAACTATTGACGGTGATCTGGTTCAGCTTG
>CAZJZF010000391.1:0-3043 GCA_964550385.1 uncultured Lentimicrobiaceae bacterium
GCTGAAGGAGTATTTTCGCAGCAGTGGCAGGTTGTTGCAGGTGTCGGGAATGGCACCTGTTCAGGAGGTATATGCGAATATAAAGGAACAGATACAGGAAAAAATGCATGCAGGAATGAGGAGATCGATGGTATGAGCAATGGAAGCAGCAATTTTGTAGATTTTATCAAGGTAACCTGCCGCAGTGGCAAAGGGGGCGCAGGGTCGACACACTTGTTTCGCAGCAAGATGAACCCCCGCGGTGGTCCTGATGGAGGCGACGGAGGGCGCGGAGGGCATGTGATCCTGCGCGGAAACCGTAACCTGTGGACGCTATTACACCTGAGGTACACCAAACACATCTTCGCCGGACATGGTGGTGCCGGCGGTAAGAGCCTGAGCACAGGCGCCGACGGACAGGATGCCATCATCGAAGTACCGCTCGGAACCATTGCCAGAGATGTGGAAACCGGAGAGTTCGACTGTGAAATCACGAAGCATGGTGAGGAGGTGATCCTCCTGCGTGGCGGAAGGGGCGGACAGGGGAACGACCACTTCAAGAGTGCCACAAACCAGACTCCCCGATATGCCCAACCGGGAGAACCGGGTCTCGAAGCCTTGAAAATCCTGGAGCTGAAAGTGCTTGCCGATGTGGGGCTGGTGGGGTTTCCGAATGCCGGAAAATCTACCCTGCTTAGCGTGATCTCAGCTGCCAAACCCGCCATCGGCGATTACCCGTTCACCACCCTGCGTCCAAACCTGGGCATGGTCACCTACCGCGACGACCGCTCCTTTGTGGTTGCCGATATTCCGGGGATCATCGAAGGAGCGCATGAAGGAAAAGGGCTGGGAGTCAGGTTTCTGCGCCATATCGAAAGAAATGCCGTGCTCCTTTTCATGATCCCCGCCGACTCCAAAGACATCCGCACCGAATACAACATCCTGCTCAACGAACTGAAGGAGTACAATCCGGAGTTGCTGGACAAACGGAGGGTGCTGGCCATCACCAAAAGCGATATGCTCGACAGTGAGCTGAAATCCGGATTGCGGAAAGAGCTGCCGAAAATCCCCTCGCTGTTCATCTCTTCACTTACCCATTCGGGGCTTACCGAGCTGAAAGACTTGCTTTGGCAGGCCCTCACTTCGGAGGAGTGGAAATGATGGAGTGGCTGAACAGGATCGATACAGGGTTGTTGTTGCTCATCAACGGCGCACACAGCCCGGCTGCCGACCGTTTCATGATCCTGATGTCGTCGAAGCCGGCCTGGATACCCCTCTACCTGCTCATGCTTGTGCTGCTTATCGTTAAGTACAAAAAAAGGGCATGGCGGTATGTGCTGGTGGTAGCCCTGGTGGCCGTTGCTACCGATCTGGTTTCGGTGCATCTGTTCAAGAATGTGTTTCTCAGGCTCCGGCCCTGCCACGAAGCCGGATTGGCAGACCTGGTACGGCTGGCTACCGGAAAGTGCGGAGGCATGTATGGCTTTGTTTCCTCACATGCTGCCAACACGTTCGGTTTTGCCACCATCGTTTCTTTAATCCTCAGGAAGCATTACCGCTGGGTACCTCTTTTGCTCTTTTCCTGGACCGCGCTGGTGTGTTACAGCAGGGTGTACCTGGGGCAGCACTATCCGGGAGATGTGGGGGTGGGTGCGCTGCTCGGTTTTGGGATAGGCTGGCTGGGATACCGGCTGCTGCGACTAAAAGCCTGATTCCTTTCCGGTAAACTCGTCCACAACTACCTTAAAAACCGCAACATCCAGCACAGCCGGCATGTTGTAAGCGAAATCATCCCTGCCGGTATAGTGCTTCATGATGAGGTTCAGAATCCGCTGTTTTTCTGCCGGATCGTCCACAAAAACCACCTTGCCATACGCCAGCACGCTTCTGAACCGCATTCCGTAGCTGCACGCCACCCCTTCGTTCACGAATTTCAGGTGGTGGTCGGTGCTGAAGGCGATGCACACTTCGGGCTTTTTCTTCAGGATCTCGATCTTTTTGCCGGTTCCGGCCGAATGCAGGTAAATCACCCCCTCTTCATAGCCAAAGTTGAAAGGGAGCACGTAGGGGAGCCCCTGTTCGTCGGTCATTCCCATATAGCACACCTCGCACCGGCTGATGACGTCGTACACCCGTTTGGGGTCGTTAAAGGTTACTTTTCGCATGTTTTAAAGGTATGAAAATCTTTGTATGAGTTCTGCGATCTCGGTATGCCCGTTCTCCCGGGCAAAATCGATCGCTTTTTTCCCGTCAGCTGCAGCTTTTTCCACATCGGCTTTCGACGTAAGGAGCACTTTTACTACCGGGAGGTTCCCCTCCTGGGCAGCAATCATCAGAGCCGTTATCCCTTTGCCGGGGGTGGCGTAGTTTACTGCCGCCACTTTTCTCATCAACAGTTCCGAGATCCTTGCCGATTTACTGAGCATCAGGGCGTTCCATCCTTTTCGGTCCCGTTTGTGGATGTTGGCTTTTTTCTTCATCAGAAGTTTAACCATTTGTGGAGCATCCTTCTGTACCGCCAGCATCAGGGCGGTTTCGCCGAAGTAGTTTTGCAGATCGGGTTCAGCCCCTTTTTTCAGCAGCCATTTCACCACTTTGATGTTTCCCCCCAAAACGGCATACATCAGGGGTGTTTGCTGCAGCGAATCGGGGGCATTGAGGGGTTGACCCTCCTTCACCAGCTGAATTACCTTTGGCAGGTTGCCGTGGGCGGCAGCCCGGTGCAGTTCCGTTTGTGCCACGAGGGTTGCGGATGATATCAGCAACACAAAAAGGACTGATAGTGAAGCGATTGATTTCTTAGGGTTCATGTTTTCGGGCAGTTAAAAGGCAGAAGTAAAGGTACAATTTTTTTGGTTACATCCCCAACCGCGTAGCCCTGCCCTGGTGCAGAACATAATCGCTGCAGGCTTCCCCCATACCGCCGTTCTGGGCGAAGTAGCGGAAAAGAAAGGTTATGGGGTGTAAGATTTAATTAGAAATTAGAAATTAAAAATTAGAAATTAGAAATTAGAAATGAGAAATTGAGACTACTTCGAAAAGGGTTTTTTATGCCACTAAGACT
>CAZJZF010000392.1:0-3039 GCA_964550385.1 uncultured Lentimicrobiaceae bacterium
ATCACTAAAGTTTCGTTGCTGAACTGATTGACGTAAGTATAGGTGCCTTATCACTGGTTCCCTAAAAAATCGGTTCCCCAGGTGCCAATGAAGAATAAAGTTCCAATAGAAACGGTATTTTTCTCATTGATGCTATAGGAATATTTGGGTGTGATGTAAAAAGGCAACAAAGCCGGTGTGGTGCCCATGCCTACCGAAAAATTGTCGGTGATGCCGTATTGCAGATCGTGGGTTGCGAAATATACGGTGTTATAGTAAAGTTCACCCCGGCGAAGATTATAGGAGGAAGGAGAGAAGAAATACCTGGAGGTATGGTGATTGAAGGGTACTGAAAACTGATCGTTGGTGAAGCGATAATCATCTCCCGGTTTGGGTTCTGAGTTGGCCAGCATAGGATTTTCGATGATTTCAAAGATGGTATAGGCAATCATCCCTATGCGTTCTTCTTCTGTAAGGCTGAAAAATTTGCTGAGCCACGTTTTGGTGCCCAGCACTTTCTTGTTGCAATCGTAAAGGGTAAGAGTAACCTTGCTTAAATTTCCTGAAATTTCGGCATACACATATTCGCAGCGCTTTTTGTAATCGAGATTCATAACAATCTCTATATCGTTTGCAGCAAGTTTCTGATTCAGCAATGCCTCGCCATTTTCAGAGATAAGATCCTGAGGGTCATCCCACAACATCATGGTTTTTGATTGGGCAGACAAATCCTGCATAAGAACAATAGCTACTGTTATGGCAGCTATTATACTGAATAATTTTTTCATAGGGATCGGTTTTGGTTTATTGCTACGAAATGATTATGTATCAATCCGTCATAAAAACAATGATTAATAGTTTTTGTTCAGGGTTGCGTCATCTTTCAATCTTTTGGTCAACCATTTTCATGATTTCCTCCTCCAAAAGTAGTGCATTTTCAGCGATTTCCCTCCCTTCGGCCAGAACTTTTTCAACAAAGGCCGTATCAGAAAAACCGGCTGAATTGATTCTTACATTCATCCATGCACCCCTGATGGCAGCTCTTGCACAAAGGGCACCTACTCCGGCATCCGTTACTGAATTGGGATTACCCTGATCCACCATGGCTTTGATTACCTCAAATGTGGCAAAGGTGGTCTTCATTACCTTCAGAGGAATTTCTATTGCATACCGGGTTGCATCCTCCATGGCTGCTTTCCGGAGGGCTTTTTCGGCATCGTTCCCCTTGGGCAATCCCATGGCGTCCATAATCCGGTTGAAAGCCCTGGTATCCTCATCTACCAGAAACAGCAACTCATCCTTGAGTTTTTGCCCTTTTTCTGCCCAAACCGAAAACTCTTCCCACCGGTCGTCCCAACCCCGTTTGTGCGATGAGAGATTCGCCACCATGGTTCCAAGAGAAATTCCGAGAGCCCCGACATAGGCTGATATGGAACCACCACCAGGTGCTGGTGACTCGCTGGCCGTTTCGTTGGCAAAAGCACGCAGGTCCATTCCTACGAGCCTTGCACCGGTTGCCTGATCCTCAAGCAGATATTCGATGATTTTTTCCCTGGGGTTGAAAGGTTTCAGCTCGTCCAAACCCATGCTCAGTATGGCAATCCTGATCAGCTCCTCTTCGGAGACCCCTGCCGAACGCTGCTGTTTTGCCAGAAAATACCGCCCGGCATCCAGCATGGCCTTTTTCGGTATAAGACCCACCAGCTCAGAACCAGTCACCCTGATGCCCCGCTCTTCGGCTTTGCGGCAAACTTCGTCGAAGGCTATATGCACAGGAGTTACACTGATATTCGTGAGGTTCATGGAAATCTGGGCAACACCATATTCTTCTATGAACCAGCCGATTGCCTTTACCGATTTAAGGGTACCCGGTATATGAACGGGTTCTCCTTTTTCATCCTTTACAATTTTCCCGGTGATGGGATCCCCTTCACGCAATACGCGTCCCCGTTCCCTCACATCGAAAGCGATGGAATTGGCACGGCGTGTTGAGGTGGTGTTGAGGTTAATGTTAAACGCTACGAGGAAATCCCTGGCACCTACGTTGGTGGCACCGGTTCCCGGGTTAAACTCTGCCGGTCCGAAATCGGGCTTCCATTCCGGATTCTTAAGCTTCGCGGCCAGCCCTTCGTATTCACCGCTCCGGATGTTCGCAAGGTTTTTACGCTCGGGCGTAAAGGCAGCACTTTCGTAGCAGTAAATCGGGAACTTAAGCTCCTCACCAAGCCTCTTTGCTAACTGCCTGGCATATACCACCGTTTCTTCCATGGTGATATTGGCCACCGGCACCAGCGGACACACATCGGTAGCTCCCATGCGCGGATGCTCGCCGGTATGTTTGCTCATGTCGATGATTTCGCTGGCTTTCTTTACTGCCCTGAAAGCAGCTTCCATTACCGGCTCAGGCTCACCTACAAAGGTTACCACAGTACGGTTGGTGGCAGCACCCGGATCCACATCCAGCAGCTTTACACCTTCAACGGCTTCTATCTGGTCGGTAATCTGTCTGATAATGGCCATATCGCGGCCTTCGCTGAAATTGGGAACACATTCAATGATTTGTCGCATATTCTTTGATTTGTTGTTAATGCTCTTAATTAAAAATGAGAAATTAGAAATTAGAAATGAATGGATTAAGGATTTGTCTGTTGATTCTTTTTCAAAGTTTTAAGTATGCTTGCTGTCAACTTCATAATCTCTTCACAATCACTTATAAGAGAATCAGCCAACCTTTCTTCTAATACATCAGACTCTTTTAATAATCGGATCCAGTAATGGCTTTCCCTCGACTCTTTGTGTGCAATATTCATCTTGCAATTGAAATCTTTGGTGCTCTGAGCTCCGATAGCCTCTTCAACGTTTGCGCCAACAGAGGTGCCACAACGGATCAATTGACTTGCGATTTCAAACTCTTTTTTTTCTCTCAGAAACCGGGCTGTCTTCATTATCCGGATGGCAAAGCTGAAAGATTTTTCCTGAATTACATTCTCCTTCATCCTGGTAAAATATTTAAAAACTCAATAATATCATTTTCATTGTATCTATGTGTCGTTAAATTAA
>CAZJZF010000393.1:0-3020 GCA_964550385.1 uncultured Lentimicrobiaceae bacterium
TCGAAGGCGGCTTCCGGATCGAGTGGTTCCACGAGGTCTCTTTCTCTGAAGATCGTCTTGAACACTACGTTTTTAGGTAGGTCACCTGCCAGCTTCAGTGTAATCAGCTCTTCGGGCGACAACTCCTTCACAGGCAGTAGATTGCATATCTCCTGGGCTCCGTTGCTTACGTTGCCATAGCCCGTAAAGCCAAATGTAAGGGGCTGGATCTCTTCCGGGAGTCCGTTTTTCAGAATATCGAATCCAATCAGCGAAATCTCTTTGCGGGCTTCCTGCATGTTGGCATAATGTACTGCCTGTTTCAACCTTGCAAACGGCGTATCTATCCCTTGCTGTTTAAGTCTTTGTCCGAGGCTCCACAGGGTGTTGATCATCCCGGCGATGCCGGCATAGCGGCCAAAAAAGATCAGCCTCCGCCCCATTTCGTCTTCAATCTTTTCGTAGTCGATCAGGTTGCATCTCAGCTCCATCAGCTTCTTCAGCATTGGCATATTATAGGATTGCCCTTTGATGACATGCGAGAAGAAAATGTAGGTTTTACCCGATTCCAGCGCTTCGATGGGAATCTCCTTAACTCCCATAATCACAGGGCACTCTGCCAGGCTTTCGCTGATGGTGGCACCGGCATTTACATACTCCTCGTGCGAAAACACCCGCTTGGGGGAGTGCTGCACAACGAACTTCAGGTTCTGGTCTTTAATCAGTTTGGCGATGTGCCGGGGGGCCAGTGGTGCCCTGCGTTCGGCAGCATATCTGTCTTCGTGTCGGATTCCGATAATATTCATTTCAGCAAAGGGATTTTGGGGCGGCTAAGGTAGTGATATTGGAGAAACCCGCTGATGAGATCAGATTTTTTTGAGCACTCTCCGTTTCTTCTGTTCCTTCGGAATGGCAACAAGGCTGAGAAATTGCTGATTTTGCAAAAGTTGATTTGGAAGGATATTCATTATCTTTATTCCCTGATTAACCTGAAATACAATGATGCAGAATAAACGCTTCGCAGCAGTTTTGGTCGTCCTTTTGCTTGCTGCACCCAGTGCATTTGCGCAGATTGAATTCCCCGGCTACAGCGATGTCGTAACCCGGTTTTACGATACCTACAACCCAGACATATCCGATGCATATTATATCAGGTTTGTGAAGAACCTAAAGGGATACTGGGTCGAGAATTTTGACGAGGATAAGTGGGATTTTGGCAACCGGCAACTGTTCTGGGATGCAGAGGATGGAACCTACCAGCAATTGAACTTTCCCCAGCAGGAGGAGGTGGGCGAGTTTCTGCAGAGTGCCCTTTCCAACCGCTGGCAGAATTCGCTCTTCGATATTTTTCCCTGCTACAATTACACAGGCTGGGAGCAGGATGTGGTTGATCTTCTGGAGCCACGTTCCAATCTTTCCGAAAATGAACTCTATGCCCTGGGGAGAGCATGGTCAGGGTTGGCGACAAACCTGCTGTACAATATCTCGGGCATGGCCGACAGCAGCAAAATGTTTCCATTGAATGAATTCGGCAGAAATCAGCTTACCTCGGAGCAATTGACCCAATACCGGTTTTGCAGGGACAATGCCATCGGGAAGTTCGGAAAGCTTTCCTCCATTAACCCGGATTACCAGACCATCGTTGGATCCATCAGTACCAAGTATCACAACGAATTTATGGTGAGATTTCTGGACCTGAGGATCTTTCAAAATGAGGAAGAGGCAATGAAAGGGCTGCCAGATACGCTATATAAAGGATTCTGGTCCAACTTCGCCTATAATTTCCTGACCTCCTGCGACCGGAATGCCATCCTTTTTACCAACGGCGACAATGACACATACCCCTTGCTTTATGCACAGGCTGTCCTGGGGATCAGACCCGATGTGCTCGTAATTAATCTCAGTTTGCTCAACCACAACAACTACGTGAACAGCCTGCGTTACGGCAACATCCTCGAATCTTCCCCCCCTGCATTTATTCTGGATCCTGAAACCTATGAGGGTGATAAAATTCCGTATGTTTATATCAGGAAGGACAATGGCTGGGATCACAACCCGACCCTGGAGGAGTTGCTGACAAGGATGAACCAGGGTGATTCTATGACCCTATACACCCATGAGAAGGGCGATGCAAAGATCCTTCGGGTAGACCAACTGGAGATCAGTCTTGAAAATGGGAAAAACATCCTCCTGAAGCCCGACCGGTACTCTGTCACCCGGGGCGAACTGCTGATGCTCGATATCATCCAGAGCAATATTGCCAGGAGGCCTGTCTGTTTTGTCCACCCCTACGACCAGAAGCTGGGCATGAATCCTTTCCTGGAGTTGAGCGGATGTTCCTACCGGCTGGTGCCCGAATTCACTAACAGCTACAAGGGACATGGCGGCACAGGAATAAACCCCGACAGGACCTGGAACCAGCTGATGACAAATTTCAGGTTAGATGTCCCTAAAGGTAAGTTCGATGAGAATGAGATGATCAGCGTGCATTTCTTTTACAATGGATTTAATCAACTGGCGGATTATTATCTCCAGACTGGCAGCAAAGACAGTTGCCGTATGGTGGTATCCGCATTTTTAGAACGTTTTCCAATGGACAAAACATCTTCCGATGGTTATACTGTATTGATGATCCAGACAGCTCTGGATTGTGGTATGCAGCAGGAAGGTGAGGCCCTGGCCCGGGCAGTGATCGAAGCACTGGAACAACAGTTTACTTCCGGAGGACTCAACACTTCTGAAAGGAAATCTAATTCAAGGATAGTTGATTACCTGAATCTGATTCTCACGGATCCTTCCCTGCTGCAGCGGTTGGAACAACTGGATTTCTCAGGAGAATAACACGTTAAAAATCATCCAGCAGGATTCCTCTTCAAATGTCTGGGTCTACCAAAAGGGCTCGTTTTTTTACCACATAGAATCATAGAAATCATAGGAACATAGGATTCTTTCTATGTCCCTATTTGCCTATGTGGTAAATAAATCTGTAAAAATCAGGTGCGCCACGAGGCGTGCGTTTATTAATAATTAAACACCTATAA
>CAZJZF010000394.1:0-3019 GCA_964550385.1 uncultured Lentimicrobiaceae bacterium
CTACCGGAAAACTTTAGTCCCGGGCCGGTTTACGCAACCGGAAAGGGATCCCGCCGGTCATATACTCCAAGGAGGTAAGTCACATGTCAGTTTTCTTTCCTGAACAACGCAACACCCCAAGGTGGATGATCTTTCTGATCGACCTCACCCTGGCGGCTGTTTCCATAGGCTTTGCTTATTTACTAAGGTTCAGCTTCACCATTCCACCCGCATGGAAAGAAACCGTTCCTGAGGTCTTGGGTGTAGCACTGGCTATCAGGGCTTTCAGCTTTATTCTTGCACGTACCTATTCTGGCATCATCCGTTACACAGGCACGCAGGATCTGATCAGAATTTTTCTCGTCAATCTGGCTGGCAGCCTTGCTTTTACTGCCATTAATCTGATACTCAGGCTTGGCTTTGATCAATCCCATCTGATTCCCTTTAACATTGTAATTATTGATTTTCTGCTTCTTACGCTTGGTATGGCATCCTATAGAATGCTGATCAAGATGGCCTTCATAGAACTGAATTATCCCACGAGGCGTAAATCAGAAGTGATAATCTATGGTGCCGGCGACACAGGCCTCATGGCCAAAAGGGCCATCGAAGGTGAAAGAGGCAACCGATTTAAAGTCAGTGCTTTCATCGATGACAATCCTTCGAAGCACAAGAAGAAGCTGGATAATGTAATCATCTTTCCTTTCCAGAAATTGGATGAATTGTTGAGCGGACAGCAGGTAGAACAGGTGGTGATTGCCATCCCCGGGATTTCACCGGCAAGAAGAAGCGAAATTGTTGAAGTTTGCCTGAAGTATGATGTAAAGGTGATGGGGGTACCCCCGGTTGCCAGATGGATTGATGGGGAGCTTAGCTATCGGCAGCTTCAGAAAGTGAGAATTGAGGATTTGCTTGGAAGGGATGAAATTATCATAAATACGGATAAGATACAGCAGGAGATTAAAGGGAAAGTAATTATGGTAACCGGTGCTGCCGGAAGCATCGGTAGTGAACTCGTACGGCAAATCGCTGGTTTCAGACCAGCCACCATCATTCTTCTTGATCAGGCTGAAACACCGCTGTATGAAATTGAAAATGAACTGAATGGTAATTTTCCGGGGAGTAAAACCATTTACCTGCTGGCCGACATTACCGATGCGGCCAGGATGCGCAGGATTTTTATCAAATACAAACCCCAGCTTATTTACCATGCAGCAGCCTACAAGCATGTACCCATGATGGAAGCCAATCCCAGGGAAGCAGTGCGCACCAATGTGCTGGGGACACGCATTATTGCAGACCTGGCAAGTGAGATGGGTGTATATAAATTCGTGATGATCTCCACCGATAAGGCTGTGAATCCTACCAGTGTTATGGGAGCTTCCAAAAGGATGGCAGAAATCTACACCCAAACACTGAATGAACACTCTGCAACCCGCTTTATTACTACGCGGTTCGGAAATGTGCTTGGCTCAAATGGATCTGTTATCCAGCTATTTAAGAAACAGATTGAAAACGGAGGACCCGTTACAATTACCCATCCCAATGTTACCCGGTACTTCATGACCATCCCCGAAGCTTCAAGGCTGGTACTGGAATCGGCCTCTATGGGAAATGGCGGGGAGATCTTTCTGTTTGATATGGGTAAATCGGTAAAGATTATCGACCTGGCCAAGAAGATGATAAAACTTGCCGGCAAAACCTCAGGAACTGACATTCAGATTGTTTACACAGGCCTCAGACCCGGTGAAAAGCTTTATGAGGAGTTGCTCAACAACGATGAAGATACGATCCATACCGGAAATCCGAATATTCTGGGTGCCAGGGTAAGGGTATATGACTGGCCCACTGTTCTGGAAAGCACAGAAGAATTGCTTCAAAAGATGCGGGAATCAGACACCTATGAAGTGGTAAGATGCCTGAAGAAGATTATTCCTGAATATGTAAGCCAGAACAGCCTGTTTGAACAGCTTGATGAGCCGGATCTTCAGTGAGATACATCGTGTTCTACTGCCCTGGCAACAAGAGCAGCTGCTTCTTCAAGTCTTATAGCAGACCACACCTCCATTCCTGAATGATCGATGATCTCTTTGGCTTCGATAGCATTGGTACCCTGCAAACGCACAATCACCGGAACCCTGATATTTCCAATGCTTCTGTAGGCTTCTACAATACCGTTTGCTACCCGGTCGCAACGAACAATTCCCCCAAAGATGTTCACCAGGATGGCCTTGATATTGGGATCTTTAAGAATGATCCTGAAAGCAGTCTCAACCCTTTTGGCATCTGCCGAGCCTCCCACATCCAGGAAGTTAGCTGGTGCAGCACCGCTCTGTTTAATGATATCCATTGTTGCCATCGCCAGGCCTGCACCGTTAACCATACAGCCCACGTTGCCATCGAGTTTTACATAATTCAGGTGATGGGCGGCAGCTTCCACTTCAATGGGATCCTCTTCATCGAAATCACGCATCGACAGGACGTCCGGATGCCTGAATAAAGCACTGTTGTCGATAGCCAGCTTGGCATCGGCAGCAAACACACGGCCATCTGATGCTCGGAAAAGGGGATTGATCTCCAGCAACGAAGCATCCAGACCCACATAGGCATCATACAAAGCCATTACCATTTTTACCATGTTTTGATGCGAAATGCCTGACAATCCAAGGTTAAATGCGATCTTTCGCGCCTGAAAAGGGATCATTCCGGTCATCGGATTAATCTCTTCCGTAAAGATCTGCTCAGGAGTCTCTTCGGCAACCTGTTCAATATCCATTCCGCCTCGCGGGCTGTACATACAAATCACCCGCCCCTTTTTACGATCCAGCAGCATAGAAAGATAAAACTCACATGGTACCTCCGGCCCCGGAAAAAAGATATTCTCCTCAATATACACTTTGCGCACCATTTTTCCGGATGGAGGTGTTTGCGGGGTAACCAGCATCATCCCCAAAATCCTGTCGGCCAACAGTCCTGCCTCCTCTGGCGATCCGGCGATTTTAACGCCGCCGCCCTTTCCCCGGCCACCGGCATGGATCTG
>CAZJZF010000395.1:0-3016 GCA_964550385.1 uncultured Lentimicrobiaceae bacterium
AAATGACAGGATCACCTATGATTCTCGTTCTGCCCATTTTTACCGTCATACACAAGCCATCCATGAAGACCCCCGGGGCCATCTCTGGCTTGGCACAATGGATGGGCTATTTGAGTTTTTCAATGGTGAATACATTTACTGGGGTGAAAAAGATTCCACACTGGCAAAACCCGTTTCGGCCATCACATCTATAAATAATTCGTTGTTTATTGGGTTCCGCTCGGGAAGCGTACTGATCCTTAATCATGGAAATTCCATAATAATTGACAGGAAAGATGGGCTTGACTGCAACCAGATCCTGGACATAACAGTAGAAAATGCGTTAAATATATGGCTGTCGACCAACCAGGGGCTCTTCAGAATTAGTTTTTCTGACATCTCTTACCAGAAGCTTTCAATTAAGCATTATACAATATGGAATGGCTTGCCTTCCAACAAGGTATACACCATATCCATCGATAATCAGCGGATCTGGGCTGCAACCAATGAAGGTCTTGTAACTTTCCTGCCTGCTGATCTTGAACGGGATATTCCACAACCCACCCTTTTTATTGAAGGAATTTTTGCTGGCGATTCGAACCTGAAATCAGATGACCGTATGGTTTTATCCCCATCCCAGAGAAACCTGGTAATCAAATACAAAGGCATAAGTTTTCACGACCCCGGGAATCTGTTCTATCGTTACCGGTTGATTGGAGCCGATACCGGCTGGATTGAAACCAGGAACATCTCCCAGCGTTTCCGTGACCTGAAACCCGGTCAATACACCTTTGAAATCCAGTGCCGTAATTCCGACCGTAATTACGCCGGGAAGATCAAATCTCTCACTTTTCAAATACCCGAATTCTTCTACGAAACCATCTTCTTTAAGGCGATAATCTCTGTTATCGCCATGTCGCTTGTTGTTTTTACCGTATTTTTCATCATGAAGGCCAGGCACCGAAAAGCGGAAATGAAAAACCGGTTGCTGAATTCCGAATTCAAAGCATTACGCTTGCAGATGAATCCTCATTTTATCTTTAATACGCTCAACTCAATAAATCATTTCATCACTGAAAACAACCGGGATTCGGCAAGCCTGTACCTCAAAAGCTTTGCAAGGCTGATGCGGAAGGTACTGGAAAACTCCCGTCAAAATACGGTTTCACTGGAGGAAGAAACCGGCATGTTAACTGAATATCTTTCTTTGGAACAAATGAGGTTTGATGGCAAATTTGATTATGAAATAATTTTGGACCGTCAAATCCAACCGGCAGATATCTTTATCCCGCCCATGCTGATTCAGCCTTTCCTGGAAAATGCCATATGGCACGGATTGCTTCATAAAGAAAGCAAGGGTAAGCTGAAAATAGAATTTCAACTGATAAATAATAAAGACCTGAGAGTCATTGTCGAAGATGATGGAATTGGCAGGGCGCGATCGCTGGAAATATCGAGCCAGCGAAAAGGACGGGTCTCCACCGGGATAGACCTTATAACAGAGCGTATTTCACTGATCAACCGCCTTAACAGCACAAACCTATCGTTATTTATTACAGACCTTTATGATGATGCCCGGCAGGCTTCAGGCACAAGGGTCGAATTGATTTTTCCTTCAATACTATAACATTATGGAATCCCAGCGCCCTATCCTGACAGTTATCGTTGATGATGAAGAAAAGAGTCTGCATTCACTGAAAAATATGCTCCTGAACTGTTCCCTGCAGTTGCGCGTTATTGGCGAAGCAAAGAGTGTCGCCGAAGCCGTGAAGGTGATCGATGAACAACGGCCCGACCTGGTTTTTCTTGATATTTCCATGCCTGACGGGGAAGGATTTGATGTCATCGGCCTAACGGGATGGAAGCATTATGAAGTAGTCTTTGTGACCGCTTATGAGCACTATGCCCTGAAAGCCTTTGAATTTGCGGCCCTTCATTACCTTCTTAAACCTGTCGATGAGAAAGATTTTCTGGAAGCTCTTGAGCGGTTTAACAGGCTTGCAGGTAAAAATCTTTTACGGGAGAAATGGGAAGTATTCCAGCAATCGATCTCGAATAAACCGGAAAAAATCATCCTTCCGACTTTAGAAGGTTTTATGGTGATCAATATTGATGATATCATGCGGTGTGAAGCAGAAGGAAATTACACGACCTTTTACCTTTCTGATACAAGAAAGTTATTAATATCCAAAGGTTTAAATAATTTTGAAACTATCCTGCATGATGTCGATTTCTGCCGGGTCCATCACAAACACCTGATAAACCTGAAATACGTGAGTCATTATAATAAAGGCAAAGGAGGCATTGTGATCATGAAAGATAAAAGTGAGGCCGATGTTTCGGAGAACCGTAAAAAGGAGTTTCTGGAACGGCTGAAACAATATGCTCATCACCTTCCTTAAATATACATCGAACAGAGGCAGTTACTAATCCGCACGCCGCACTTATCCGTTAGTCCTTTTCATTGGCTTTTTGGCGACATACATTTGTTCGTCAAACATAAAATTTAAAGCCATGAAAACAAAGAAATTAAACAACAGGATCAGCAAGATCACGGTTCTATGCCTGGTCTTTTTTGCCGCAATCGTTCTTACCAGTCATTCACAGGACATAACCATCCGTCTGATGCCCATGCCGGTAGACCAGTTCACCATCAACGACGTCTGGAGAACAGAGATCACCAATACTTCGATGAAGGACCAGGATGTCAGGCTGCATGCCATCGTTAACGAGGACAGGAAAGAGCTGCTTTTTGACGGCACATCGGCCAGTTTCACCGTAATGGCTGGTTATATGGGGCCGGTGGATATCGAGGCCCTCGAACCGGCGTCCATTTCACATATCGATAAAACGACCGAAGATTATTGCAAAGCGACAGGCAGTTTGCCGCCAGGCACTTACATCGCCTGCGTTTATGTGCTGGATGCAGCTACCGGAATCGAATTATCGAAAGACTGCCTCCAGTTTGAGAGCCAGATCTATGGACCGCCACAACCGCTAACTCCTATTAACGGCACATCTCTCAATTCGCATGAAT
>CAZJZF010000396.1:0-3013 GCA_964550385.1 uncultured Lentimicrobiaceae bacterium
AACTTTACAAACCTTATAAACTTTATAAACTACTTCTTTCTGGAAATGTGAAAAGCACTCACCTCTGCCACGAATTTTTTAGCCATCGGGCCAGACAAGGGGTGGGTTAGGCCCAGTCGTTCGGGGTGCCACTGCACAGCCATCAGGAACGGGAAACCGGTGGTGTCGTCGAGCTCAATCACTTCAACAAGGGTGTCGGGTGACCAGCCGGTGGCTTTAAGACCGGGACCCAGCACTTCGATGCCCTGGTGATGCACTGAATTCACCGTGAAAGTATCGATGCCGGTGAGGCTTTTGACCAGGCTCCCCTCTGCCAATCGCATGGGATGGTAGTTATCGTAAGAGCGCTCTTCGTTGCGATGTTGTACAGTTGTGCTTAGGCGGGTGGGGATATCGGGATACAGTGAGCCGCCATGGAAGACGTTGATTACCTGCAGGCCGCGACAGATGCCAAAGACCGGCATTTTCAGTTCTTTTGCCCTTTTCAGCAGCGCCATTTCCAGGGTGTCGCGGTAGCCATCGATTTCACAGATGAAGGTATCTTCCGGCTGGTCGTAATATCCCGGGTGTACATCAGCCCCTCCGTTCATCAGCAGGCCACTGCATTTTTCCAGCAGCAGCATTGCCGAATCCATCGGAAGGTGATACATGTCTACCAGAACAATATTGGAGTCAATCCCCTTCAGCCAGTCTTTATAGGCTGCGTAATTTTCCGTGTCCTTATACTTGGCAATGGCTACATAGATGTTGTTGTCCTTCTCCGACTGGCAGGTCCAGAAGGCAAGACCTGTAATGATAAAGATAACTGTGATAAGCCGGGCAAGGCGTTTGTCCATCTTTGAAGTTGTTTCAGGGGGCAAAGATACGCAGATTATTATTGCAACAGACTGAGAACGTGTAAGCCGTTTGCAAAATTATGCAAACAGGTAAAAGTCGCGGACAAGATCCAGGTACTCTTCCGACCAGGTATTGGAGTCATTCCGGATGTAAAGCTCCTGGGTGCAAACCGGAGCAAGTGGGTCTGTGGCAAGGCGCAACATCACCCGAACAGCTTTGGAGAAGGGACGATGGTGAACGAAAACAGTTTCGGCAGGATAGAGCTGAAAGGCAACTGCATGCTGAAGGAAGGGCAGGTGTTCGGATGCCGGAAGGATGACACAAAGTGATCCCTCTGGAGTGAGGAGTTTACGGGCAGCAGCGAGAAGATCAGTGTGGTCGAGTGTTATATGATGTCTCGCGAGGGTGGTTTTAATATCTGGGCTTTTCAGTGAATTTCGGAAATAGGGTGGGTTGCTGACTACAAGATTGAATTTTACGGCTTCCTGATGCGCAAAGATCCTGAGGTCTTCGAATACAATTTTTACCCTGCTGTCAAAAGGGCTGGCAGCAGCATTGGCTTTGGCGCGGTCGGCCGCCTCTTTTTCGATTTCGATGCCGGTAACCCGGAGGGAGGGATTGCGCTGGGCCACCATCAAGCCGATGAGACCCGAGCCGCAGCCGGCATCGAGCACTTCACCTGTGGCGGGCAGTGGTGCCCACGCACCCAGCAAAACGCCATCGGTGCCGGTTTTCATGCCACAACCGGTGTCGTCAACGGAAAAATGTTTAAAGCGAAATACCCCCATGCCAGGTCAGGGGTTTAGGTACATGTCAATCAGCCCTTCGGGTGCATCGATATGGATACGACGTTTTTTGTGGTCGGTTTTGCGGATGATTTCCGCTGCGAAGGGAATCAGAATTTCAATGTTGTTATGCATTACCACCAGCAGGGGCTGCTCATCGCGATCCCAGATTTCTTTCACCAGGCCTGTAAATCCGTGGTTTTTATCATGCACCTCAAATCCTACCGGAGAGAGCCCGGAAGTGACAGCAGCCTTTTTCTCTTTCAGGTCTTCTGTTCTGCACCACACTTCAGCCTGAAGAAGACGCGAAAGTACCGGTTCGGCGGAGTCGGCCAGATGGGCAATAAAGGTATTGGCACTCTGTTTCCGGTGGGAGAAAACCAAAAAAGGAATCAGTCTTCCCTGTATTTCAACGAAGACTGATTCCGGTAACTTTTTCAGATGTATAAACTCCTCATCGAGTCTGAGGTTGATTTCCCCTTCATAACCCCATCTGCGGGTTATAATGCCTATTCGTTGGGCAATATCGCGGGGAATCATGGGCCTGTAATGAAGGCAGCTTATTCAGCCACTTCTTCTGCAGGAGCTTCAGGGGCAGCCGGTGCTTCGTCTGCAGGAGTTTCCTCTGCTGCATCTTCTACCACAGGTGCTTCAGCAACTGCTTCTTCAGCCACAGGAGCTTCAGCAACTGCTTCTTTGGCCACAGGAGCTTCGGCTGGTGCCTCTTCAACCGGGACTTTGTCAATCATGAGCTTGGCAGCGCGTTTTTCAGCCACTTTGGCAGCAATAGCCTCGTTCACCTTCATCTCGTTTTCAAGAGCCTTCTTCTTTTTGGTCTTCTTGTCGAGTTCTTCCTGTTTTACCTTCTGCAGAACGCTTTCTTCCTTGGTTTTGAGCCAGGTCTGAAATTTCTCTTCCGCTTGTTCCGTGGTCAAAGCGCCCTTCTGAACACCTTTGAGCAGGTGATTTTTGTATAGTACTCCCTTATAGGAAAGGATAGCCCTGACAGTGTCAGTGGGCTGGGCTCCGTTGTGTAACCACTGCAGGGCCTTATCGAAATTGATGTCGATGGTGGCCGGTTTTGAGAGTGGGTTGTAACTGCCAATCTTTTCAATAAACTTTCCGTCGCGTGGTGCACGACCATCCGCAATAACAATGTGGTAATAAGGCTGTCCCTTTTTACCTCTTCTCTGTAACCTGATTTTCGATGGCATACCGTTTTGTTTTAGTGGGTATTAAATCTCCCAGTAAATGGGGGGGTGCAAAGGTAGGGATTCTTTTTTGATATCCAAGCGGGAAAAGTTGAGGAAGTTGAGGATGTTGAGGAAGTTGAGGAAGTTGAGATCGTATGTTTGCAAACGAAAAACATAGGTCTTCGTAATATGGAGTAA
>CAZJZF010000397.1:0-3009 GCA_964550385.1 uncultured Lentimicrobiaceae bacterium
TGTGAAGCTCTATCATGGCTTTTTGCTGGTCGTAAATCGATTGTTCGATACTGTCCAGAGGTATCCGTTGGGGCACGCTGTCTAATCTGTCGATGGCCTCTTCCACCATTCCCCGTTTCAGACATTCGGTTACCAGCAAAATCTCACCTTGAAGGCTGGAGTCGTTGGCGTAAATTTCCAACAGCTCATCATCAATCTGTTCATCGGTATTGTTCAGAAAATAGCGATTGAGGGCATCAAATGCCTTTTGCCTTTCGGCAAGGTAGTAAGCCAGCTCATTCTCCAGCACCTCTTTAGACGATGAAACATTGATGTTGTACTCGATCGCATCCAGCATGTATTGCGGCAGGGGGAGGGTTCTGTTAGTAAGAGCCTCCCATACTTCCTGTGAGTGTGAAGCCTGTGGATTGGCAGTGAGGATTTGGGTTACCATGGCCGGGGTAAGCACTTCTTCATTTTGCACGACACTTACCAATACCTGTTCCGACAGGTAAGGCGATTCCTCCAAAAGTGCCAGCATCAGATCATATGCATCTCCTGGTTCACTGTCCTCAATGGTCCATAGCATATTCTCCGTATCGCCTCCGTCGACCAGTTGCTCAATTACCTCCCTGCAGGCATTTGCTTTGTTTTTGAAAGAAGTATTGGCCAGCTTCAGATTGCTTACCGATGAGCCACCCAGAGTGGAAGGACAATTATTAGAGCTCCAGTTATCAGGTACAGCATGCAAAAAAACATTGCTTGAGCTTACATGAGGTTTGGGGTTGGTTGTGGTTCCTTCGGTAGGGGGATAGGGTTGATCAAAATGGTAATAATAATTTAACCATGTACCATCATTGTGTATTTCGGAGGTTGAACCGCTTTGCACATCCTGAAAAAAATTGTTGGAAAGTTGGGTGGTTGGTGTGCCAGGCACATTGATATAAAAACCCTGGTTTGCAGCAATTCCTTCACCCAATACCACATTGGTTATGGCCAAAGCGTTGAGGTGGTGGTCGAATTGGTTGCAACAGTATTGAAGGCCATGCGTAAAATCGAAATATTGTTTATTCTGCCCCTGGGCAATGGTAGCCACACTGGTATTGCTAAAACGGTTGTTATACACAAAATTGTTCAGGGGGCCTGAGTTGTCAACTACCAATCCTGCATTCTCCCAGATCATGGATTCTTCTGCTTTCCATTCAGCAGTGAATTCATTATCTTCGATATGAAATCCCGATTTACAGCCATCCAGTTGAAGGCCTACCGGATAGATGGGGCTGTTGACAGGGGAAGAGGGGATGAAGAACTCATTGGAGGTAACAGTGAAGCCATCCATTCCAACTACCTCTATACCACGCATATTGCTGGTAAAGTCGGCATTATTGACATAAAAACTCGCATTGGTAAGCGCATCGCTGGCATGTATTCCGCAGTAAAGGTTGCTGAAACTGTTTCGTGCATACTCGGTGCAGGGCACTGAAGTTGAAGTGCAGTGGGGCATTACCAGAAAAGTGGAAGCAAATGCCTGGATGCCATACCCGAGATGCAACGGATTTGGGATGTCGATCGTTTGGTGGTTTTTAAAAGTACAGCCTTCAATCTGTAGATGGTGTATTCCATTGAGCCAGATAAAAGCCATCGGATAAAGAAAATGTTTCTTCAGGCTGCCTGTTGTTGAAAAAGTACATTGCGTAAAGAGGCTCAGATTTGGTCGCAGCACTGTAGGATCATTGGGATTAAAGTTTTTGTACGGGTGCATCTTAACGCCATATTCGCAATTGTAAAAGTACGCATTTTCTGCCTGAATGATACCACCTGCAGCCCTTACTTTTCCGGTTTCAACACCCACCCTTGCATTGGCAATGGTTGCACCGTTTATCAGGGTAACTTTTCCCTGGTTGGTGGTGTTCTGAGGAAGGGAGTAGGTTCCCATAACCCTGATGCCCTGCCACATCTCTTCGCATGTGGTTAATGTTGCATTGTCAACCACCAATTCTGCCCCCTTCTCCACCAGAATGCTGGTATTTGGATCCATAAAAATCTGGGCATTATCATTAATGGTGAGTTTATACCCGCTCTTAACAACGATATCGCCGGCCGAAAAGGTTGTGTTTGACCAGGTTACATCGCCTGTGTTTTGGTTTATCTCAAAGGTTTGTTGGGCATGCTCGCAGGGCAGAGCAGACTTCCATACGCCATAACCATAGGTTGAAGCAAACAGTTCGTTGGTTTCACGGTTTATTCTAAGGTCGGTGATATGGGTTACCGGGAAATTGTTGGAGAAACAAACCCAGTCGGGATCATTATCATCGCGACAGAATATTCCGCCATCGGTAGCCAGAAAAACCCGGCTGGTACCCGGCTGGTTTACAATAGCGGTGGTAGGAAGGGGAGGCAGTATGCCGTTGGGCCCGCCAGTCATGTCCACCCAGATTACGGGATTGGAAGTGGCATCATCGGTTCTGAATACCCTGTTCTCGAGAACGGGAAACCCTGTGAAATTATCAAAGGAAACGCCACCCATGCTAACCCAGACCTTGTTTGGATTATTCCAGTCAACGGTAACTGAGCTGATGTGATAGTTTGAATTTTGCACACTACCTGCAGCGCAGTTACCTCCAGTGATATCTGTCCAGTTATCACCACCGTCATCTGATCTGTAGATTCCTTTGCTGCAGTCTGTTCCACTAAAAGTACTGCCACTTGTGGTTGCATACATAATATCTGGTTCTGACGGAGAAATAATGATGTTATTTACATCAGCAGCAGCTAATGGAAGCTGAACCCAGGTTGCCCCCGCATACGTGTGACATGGGTTTGATATTTCATAACCATAGCTCTTCAAAATCTTGCCATTAAAGCATCCAAAGAAAATCTGATTGGGTTGCTTGTCATTTATAGCAATTGGAATAATCCACCAATGCCCTGGTGGATCTATCATACAAGTATAACTTGGACTTTGATAACTTGAAAAGCTATTACTATTAATCAAAGTTTTTACGACCCCTCCATTTATAGCCCAAAAAA
>CAZJZF010000398.1:0-2995 GCA_964550385.1 uncultured Lentimicrobiaceae bacterium
TATCAACATGAAGAACAAGGTCTCATCGCCCTGAGGCTATCAGGTACATGGAAAACCCTATGTTGAAACGCCAACTCAGTTTCCAGACATTTCTGCCGGTTCCTCTGACGGAGCCCGGGAATCTGAACTGACTCCCCAGCATTCCTTGGGCCCCCTGCAGGAGGCAAGTACCGCCGCCATGAATACAAAAAGTGCTAATTTTGCAATGGTTCGTTTCGTCATAGCTTTCAATGAAGTTTCTGAAATGTATCCTAAGAGTGAATTCTATCTAATAAACGCCTGAGCAATTTAATTTGTTTCCCGATGGGCAAAATTAAAAAAAAGATTTTCCGTTCCAGCAGTTCTGACACAATTGATATTAACAAACATCTATGGAAATCCATCCTGTGATTGAGGATAGTTGGAAAGTCGCTCTGCAACCACAGTTTCAGGCACCCTGGTTCACAAACCTGAAAAATTTTCTACTGGAAGAGAAGGAGAGGTATACCGTGTATCCAGCGGGCGACAAAATCTTCTCAGCCTTTAATCATACGCCGGTAAACAGGGTAAAAGTTGTTATTCTGGGACAGGATCCCTATCACGGTGCCGGACAGGCTCACGGACTTTGTTTTTCTGTACCTGATAACATCGCTATACCTCCTTCACTGGTCAATATTTTCAAGGAACTGAGCTCTGATCTGGGCATACAGAAACCTGCATCAGGTAATCTTACCTGTTGGGCCCAGCAAGGGGTTCTGCTGCTCAACGCAACCCTTACGGTGAGAGCCGGGCAGGCTGCTTCGCATCAGGGTCACGGATGGGAAACATTCACGGATGCTGCTATTCGCCATCTTTCCGAAAACAGAGAGCACCTTGTTTTCATGCTGTGGGGTAATCCTGCCGGCCAAAAAGCACAGTTGATCGACCATTCCCGGCACCTTGTCCTAAGAGCTGCTCACCCCTCTCCTCTTGCCGCCTACAAAGGCTTTTTCGGTTGCCGGCACTTCTCTGCCGCCAACAACTACCTGAAACAACACAACATAGAACCGGTATGCTGGGAGCTTACCTGAAAGATCCCAGACCATGAAACCAAAGGTAACCAGATATTATATTTTCAGCTATTTCTCTGTTATACTGATTGTTGTCTGTTGTTTTAAAATGCAGGAATCGTTCGGTCAGAAGACCTCTCTGGTTTCAAGTATATATTTTTCTGCGCCCCAAAATGCCGTAATCCCCGAAGCAGAAAAGTTCAACTTCCGGAGTTTCACCAGTCTGGCAGATCTGGAACACTCCCTTGCCCGGCTGATTTCAGAGTATCAGGGGCAGGGTTTTGTGACTGCCGGGGTTGATTCTCTGAAAATACAGGGCGATACCTGCCATATCTGGTTATTTCAGGGTTCCGGAAATGAAGAGGTTTGGATAAGCTTTAGCCAGCAGGATGCAGAACTGATGTCTTCAGCAGGATACCCCATCGGAAAACCATTTCAGGCGGTAAAAACAGGCAAACACCTTCAAATGGCCGTACACCGGCTTAACGATCAGGGCCACTTGCCACCATTCGCTTGTCAGATTCTGACAACACCAATCAAATCGCAGTATATCAAGGAGTTATTAAAAAAGGGGACTACTATCAATGGGATTCAATAGAAATCAAAGGCGACGGGCAAATCAGCAACCGTGTTCTGCAGAAGCTACTTAGGATAAAAAAAGGTGATCCATACAACAGGACATCCCTTTCGAAGGTTCCTGCAGTGATCGGCACGTTGCCTTACCTCAGCCTTTCGGGTCCTCAATCGGTGGTTTTGGCAGAGAATGGAACTGCACGTTTGATCCTTCCGTTAACCCGGGTGCGGGCTTCATCATTTCGTGGGATTATAGGGTTTGGACCGGATCAGAAAGTTCCGGCACGTATCAGATTTTCAGGAGACGTAAACCTGAAACTCGTAAATGCGCTCAGGTATGGAGAGGAGATGAAACTGAAATGGGAAGGTTTGCTGGGCGACCAACAACTTGAGCTGAGCTATTCACAACCCTATATCCCGATACTTCCATTCGGGATACAATACAGCATGGATTTCCTGAAAAAAGGGGATACCTACTACAGGCTCGACCAGCGCTACGGAGGGATGGTTCCTGTGAGCCCCGGCACAGAACTTACTTTATATGTTCGCCAGCAGGATAGCCGGGTACTGGACAGATCTGTTTTTGTCCAGGCGTTTGTGCTGCCCGCCTGGACAGATTTCAGAGCCAGGGGTTTTGGTGCGGTTGTGGGTTTTGTGAAACTTGATTTTCCCTTGAACCCTGGCAAGGGTGGTATTATCAGGGCCGATATCATTGCAGGAAAAAAAGAACTGCTGGCATCCTCTGATATTCCTGAAGAATTGCTGGTTGGCATAATAATACAACAACGCCAGGTATCCGGGGATCTCCGGCTGGAAGGATTTATTCCGCTGACTCCCCGTTGGATTATTCACTCTACAGCACTTTCAAAAACTATCTACAGTCAGATTCTGCACGAAAACGAGCTGTTCCTTCTGGGAGGCGCAGGCTCCCTCAGGGGCTTTGAGGAGCGAAGCCTGCGTGCGTCTTCATGTATTGCGGTAACCGCAGAAATCCGTTACAGATTTGAAGCGGCATCCCATCTGCGTATTTTTGTTGATGCCGGCTGGTACGAGCGACGCCTCCAGCATTCCTACACCAAAGATTTTCCGGTTGGTTTCGGTGCCGGTATCGCATTTAATACAGCTGCAGTAATACTTCAGCTCGACTATGCCTTTGGTATTCAGCAGGGAAATGCCTTCGACCTCAGTACCGGAAGGCTCCACCTGGGCATACAAACAACATTCTGAAGTTTTTCAGCTACATTTTTCTTTCTCTTTGTTCACATTTACGGAAAAACAGCGTATGTTTGTTACGCTGTTGCCACAGTTAAGGCTCAACCTATTATATGTCATTTCAAATCCTAGGTGATATGAAAAGAATTTTACTACCAATCATTTTCTTTTTCGCTGGCATT
>CAZJZF010000399.1:0-2982 GCA_964550385.1 uncultured Lentimicrobiaceae bacterium
AGGCCTCCCGCTCCGACTCGTATTTGCTGAGGGCATACCCTGTCAGACTTCTGCTGTATTTCCATTCGGTTTCTTCCTTAAAGAAATCATCATCTGTTTCCTTCCCAATGGCAGAGGTGGAGCTTACATGTGCCAGCTTTTTTACCCCCAGATCAAGGCAAACATTTACCAGATTGGCAGTAGCCTCTGTGTTATGGCGGATGAGGTGCTCACGCTCGGAGGGGTCGAAGGAGACTATGGCAGCACAATTGTACACCTGTGTCACACCCTGAAGGGCAACTTCAAGCGAGTCGGCATCCAGCATATCGCCCTTAACCGGTGTGATTTTCTCTTGGAAATCATCATACGAAACACCGTAATACCCGAGTACTTTCTGAATATGAGCCATTCGAGACCGGTTTCGTACCAGCACCTTCACAGGATGACCTGCCGAAACAAGCCGATACACCAGATGAGAACCTACAAGACCTGTTGCGCCGGTAACAAGAATCATTGAGTAGAAGGATTGAAGAGCCAAAGGTAAGAGGATAATCCCAAAACCCTGCATTCGGTACCTCTGATTTTTCAATCCTTTCTCCTTCATATGCAGGAATTCCTGAACGGAAATTTCTGTAATTTCGCAATCGCATCAGAAACACAATTATATGTCCATTGAGGTAAACGGAATCAGCAAGCTTTATGGGGAGCAGAGGGCGCTCGACAAGGTATCAATGAATCTCGGCAAGGGGGAAATTACCGGGCTGCTGGGTCCTAACGGAGCCGGAAAATCGACTCTGATGAAGATCCTTACCTGCTTTCTTCCGCCTGCAGAAGGCACAGCGAGTGTATGCGGATACAACATAGCCGACGAACCTGACGAGGTGCGGAAGCGCGTCGGCTACCTCCCGGAGCACAACCCTTTGTATCCTGATATGTATGTGCATGAGTTCCTGCTCTTTATTGCCGGATTGCACAAGCTGCCCGGCGACCGAAAAAAAAGGGTTGCAGAAATGATTGAGCTTACCGGACTTACACCCGAACAACATAAAAAGATCGGGATGCTGAGCAAAGGCTTCCGGCAGCGTGTGGGGTTGGCGCAGGCGATGATCCACGACCCTGAGGTGCTGATCCTGGATGAGCCCACCTCAGGACTCGACCCCAACCAGCTGGTGGAGATCAGGAATCTGATAAAAACCCTGGGCAAAGAGAAAACCGTTCTGTTTTCCACCCACATCATGCAGGAGGTGGAAGCCCTTTGCAGCCGTGTGATCATAATCGACAAAGGAAAGATTGTTGCCGACAAGCCCATCGGAGAGCTTTCGGCCATCACATCCGGTACAGAGATTTTGCTGGTGGAATTCGATAAACCTGCCGATACAAAACTGCTCAAGGCGCTCCAGGGAGTAAAAGGAGTGCAGCACCTTAAAGGCAACACCTATCATTTGGAAATCAACCCCGATGTGGACGTCAGAACTGCTGTATTCCAGTTGGCAGTTAGCAACCAGTTGAAGGTGCTCACCATCACCCGTACCGAACGGAAGCTTGAGGAGGTGTTTCAGCTCCTTACGGGGAAGTAAAACGCTCGCGAGTTCAAGTGTTCAAGTGTTCAAAGAAGTGTTCCTGGTTTCAAGTTCCTTGTTCCAAGGAGACAACGCCCCTCTCCTTGAGGAGAGGGGTGGGGGGTGAGGTGCGGCAACAGGGGACAGTACTTAGGGGACAGGGGACAGTGTGAGGAAGAGTGTGAGTATTGAGGTAAAAGGTTTCACGATATGTGCGAAAAACAGTAAACACGGGCAAGGCATGATAGACCTTGCTACTAAACAACTAAACAAATAAACAACTAAACGCATAAACATTTTTTTCGTATTTTTGCCACCGGGTGGAAAGATTTGATTTGATTGCAACCACTGGAAAAAATGCTAAAGCAATATGCTTTTCCTTCCTGTACTTCAATCACCATTTCTTTCTGATTTAAATTATTAACAATCAATATCTTAATTGTTATGGCTTATCTGTTTACATCAGAATCGGTATCGGAGGGGCACCCCGATAAAGTAGCTGACCAGATTTCGGATGCTTTGCTGGATGAATTTTTAAGGCAGGATCCTGACTCGAAGGTAGCGTGTGAAACCCTGGTAACCACCGGGCTGGTGGTTTGCGCAGGCGAAGTTAAAACCAATGGTTACGTAAGTGTCGACGAGATAGTTCGCAGAACCATCGAGCGCATTGGGTACACCAAAGCCGAATATCGTTTCGACTCCAATTCCTGTGGTATCCTGTCGGGTATCCACGAACAATCGCAGGACATAAACCAGGGCGTTGTGCGCGCCAGCGCAGAGGAGCAGGGTGCAGGTGACCAGGGGATGATGTTTGGCTATGCCAGCCGTGAAATGGAAAACCTGATGCCGATGCCGGTAGAACTTGCCCACATGCTGGTGCAGGAGCTCGCTGCCATCCGCAAGGAGGGCAAAGAGATGACTTACCTTCGTCCCGATTCCAAATCGCAGGTTACGGTTGCCTATGATGACAATGGCAAACCCCATCGTGTAGAAACCATTGTGGTATCGACACAACACGACGAATTTGCTGCCGATGAAGTGATGCACGAAACCATCACCCGCGATGTTCGTAACATTCTGATTCCGAGGGTAAAATCACTCCTGCCGGAACATATCAGGAATATCGTTGGGAACGACTTCAACCTGTTTGTGAACCCAACAGGGAAGTTTGTGATTGGTGGACCGCACGGCGACACCGGCCTCACGGGTCGTAAAATTATTGTGGATACCTACGGTGGCCGTGGTGCTCACGGTGGTGGCGCTTTCTCTGGCAAAGATTCCTCAAAAGTAGATCGTTCGGCTGCATACGCCGCACGACACATTGCCAAAAATATGGTGGCTGCCGGTGTTGCCGATGAGATGCTGGTACAGGTGGCCTACGCCATTGGCGTTGCAAAACCTGTTGGCGTTTATGTGAACACCTTCAATACCGCCAAAGTGCAGG
>CAZJZF010000400.1:0-2981 GCA_964550385.1 uncultured Lentimicrobiaceae bacterium
CCTTTCGTTCTATTACAAGCTCAACAACGACCGTGATGCCATTTCTGCATCCCTGTTGTTTTTCTCCCTTGGTGAAATCCAGTTCACCAATGATATAGGACAAGACATCGGAACCTTTTCGCCCAGCGAATATGCAGTGGATGTTGCCTATAGCTCAAAACTCGCAAAGCACCTTTCGGCGGCCATTGCCTTCCGTTATATCTATTCCAACCTTACCGGCAACAGGTTTGTGGGTGGCATGCAATCCAATGCCGGACAAACGGTTGCGGGAGACCTTTCAGCCTATTACCGTTTGCCACTAAAGGTCAACGGACAGAGTGCTTTCTATTCTGTCGGGTTAAACATCAGCAACATCGGGGCGAAAGTATCGTACACCGAAACGGTGGCAAAGGATTTTATTCCCAGCAATTTCCGGATCGGGACTGCCTTTGAAACCCAGCTTGATGAATACAATTCCATCGGAATTCTGCTTGACTTCAACAAGCTGTTGGTTCCCACCCCACCAGAATACAAGTATAACGACTCCACCAATATGCCGGAGGTGGATCCTCAGGGCAACTACATCATTGCCAGGGGTAAAACAAGTGATGTAGGTGTGGTAAAAGGGATATTCCAGTCGTTCAATGATGCTCCTGACGGGTTTGGGGAAGAGCTCCGTGAAATATCACTTTCTATCGGAGCCGAGTACTGGTACGACAAGCAGTTTGCTTTCAGGGCAGGCTATTTCCACGAGCATGTATCGAAAGGTAACCGTAAATATTTTACCCTTGGGGTTGGATTGAAGCTGAATGTTTTCGGTCTTGATTTTTCCTATCTGATACCCACCGGTCAGCGCAATCCTCTAGAGAACACTCTTCGTTTTTCGCTGCAGTTTGATTTTGAATCGCTGGGTGGAAAATAAACATTTCAAACAATACCTTCATTGATGCCTTTCAGGGTAGGCTTGGGTACTGATCTGCACCGGCTTGAACCGGGAGTGCCTATGATGCTGGGAGGAGTATTGGTTCCCTGGCATCAGGGCCCTGCAGGACACAGCGATGGGGATGCTGTTGCCCATGCATTATGCGATGCCTTACTGGGTGCAGCTGCTCTGCGGGATATCGGATACCATTTCCCCGATACCGATCCTGCCTATAGAGGGATTTCCAGTATCGAACTGTTGAAAAGGGTAGTAAAACTCCTGAAAGAAAAGGGCTTTCAGCCTGTTAACGTGGATGTGGTTATTCACCTGCAGGCGCCAAAATTGATGCCGTATATCGAACAGATGCGGGAAGTTCTTTCTCCTTCACTGGGTATAGATACGGAGAATATCTCCGTAAAGGCAAAAACCGGTGAAAAGATTGGGCCGGTAGGTGAAGAGAAGGCGGTGGAAGTGCTGGCCATTTGCCTGATCGAACCGATTTCCTGAAACCGGCATCAGAGTTTTTCGCGCATAGCCTTCACTACAGCTTGGAGTCCTGACGGATTTTTACCGCCGGCGGAGGCAAAGAAGTCCTGTCCACCCCCCCCACCCTGAATCATCGGGGATAGTTCCCTGATCAGCGCTGATGCACTAAGCTCTTTGCCTGCGGTAAGATCCGGAGAAATGAAGATGGCCAGTGATGCTTTTCCATCAGACACGGCGGTAAATACCATTGCAAGATTCTCTTCAGTGTGCCTGATGCTGAATGCCAGATCTTTCAGTTCTCCCATGGGGATTTGTGCATCGGATTCCACAAACCTGATTCCATTGACCACCTGCGCATTAGCGATGAGTTCGTGAATCTTTCCCAGTGCCTTTTCTTTGGCAAAAGCCTCCAGCTCAGCCTCCAGAGCTGCGCTCTTTTCCATGAGCTGGCGAATACTCTGAGAAAGGTCTTTGGGATTTTTGAGCAATTCCCTGGCTGCCTGAAGTGCCTGTATCTGCTGGTTGGTCCATTCAAGGGCCTTATGCCCTGTAATGGCCTCAATTCTGCGGATGCCGGCGGCAATTGCCCCTTCGGAGAGCAGCTTAAAGAGGCCGATTTCTCCTGTGGAAGTAACGTGGGTACCACCACATAGCTCTATGGAATGGCCAAACCGGATTACACGCACGGCATCACCGTATTTCTCACCAAAAAGCGACATCGCACCCAGCGCTTTTGCTTCGGCAATCGGAAGGCTGCGCATCTCATCACGTGACAGAGATTCCATAATCAGATCGTTGACCAGCTGTTCCACTTTTGTTATTTCCTCAGGCGTCATCTTCCCGAAATGGGAAAAATCGAAACGGAAATAGTCGGGGTGTACCAGAGAACCTTTCTGCTCCACATGGGTTCCAAGAACTTTTCTGAGGGCATAGTGCAGCAGGTGGGTGGCAGTGTGGTTGCGGGCTGTGGCTTTCCGGGCAGTACAATCCACAGAAGCTCTGAAGTGCGCCAGTGGGTTTGATGGCAAAGAGCCGGTCATGTGGATGATCAGCTGATTCTCATTTTTTGTGGATATAATGGGGATTATCTCTCCCGATCCGGAATCCTCAATCTGGCCCATATCGCCAACCTGTCCGCCTGATTCAGCATAGAAAGGGGTTTTGTCGAATACCAACTGGAAAAGAACCCTGTCACGGGATACAACCCTGCGATATTTCAGAATTCTGACCAAAGCCTCTGTCTGATCGTACCCGATAAATTCTGTTAACTCCTCCCCTATCCCTGTTACTACCCAATCATCGGTTTCCACTTTGGCGGCATCACGGGAGCGGTTTTTCTGCACATCCATTTCAGCCAGAAAGTCTTTGTGATTGAGGCTCAATCCGTTTTCTGCCAGAATCAGTGCTGTAAGGTCAACCGGAAATCCGTAAGTGTCATATAGCAGAAATGCTTTTTTACCATCGAGGGATGAATCGCCATCCTCTTTCATCTTCCTGATGATCTGATCGAGATAGTGAATTCCGGTTTCGAGTGTACGCAGGAAGGAAATTTCCTCTTCAGCGATCACTCTCACAATAAAACTCTTTTGTGCCT
>CAZJZF010000401.1:0-2981 GCA_964550385.1 uncultured Lentimicrobiaceae bacterium
TGAGGTCGCTTGGTAGCCCGGAAGTGATATCTTTAGGTTTTGACATCCGAGACCGAAACGCCACGGAGGAAGCCTTAATGAGGTTGCCAAAGGGCTGGCAATCTATTGACCTGCTGATCAATAATGCAGGGCTGGCTCTTGGTTTAAACAAACTGCAGGAGGGGGATATTGACGATTGGGAGTCCATGATTGACACCAATATCAAAGGGCTTCTGTATGTAACACGAATTGTGGCTCCCTGGATGTTACATGCAGGAAGAGGGCATATAATCAACATTGGATCTATTGCAGGCAAAGAGGCGTACCCGGGTGGCAATGTATATTGTGCCACCAAGTTCGCAGTAGATGCCCTAACCAAAGGGATGCGCCTCGACCTGCTGGAAGCCGGCATCAGAGTCAGTCAGATCGCCCCAGGTGCTGTAGAAACAGAGTTTTCCATGGTGCGATTCAAAGGAGATGCTGAACGGGCAGCCAATGTTTACAAAGGTTTTATTCCCCTTTCGGGTGCAGATATTGCTGAAATCGCATGGTTTGTAGCGCAAGCGCCACCCCACATTAATATTGCTGATATCCTGGTAACCCCAACGGCCCAGGGATCAGCAGGTGTCATTCTCAAAAAGGAGATCTAATACAGGGTATTCCTGAAAATTTCTCATCAGTCTGTTCATATCCTGGTTTGATTTTATTCTCATCATTTCAGAAAATTCTATCTTTACAGCCTTTCCAGCATAAAAAACCAAACCGATCGCTATGGCACAAAACCAGGTTACCAGGCTGTTTGACATTGTTGACAGGTCGAAAACTATCTTTTCCTACAAGGATGATGTACTGGCAGGAAAAGAGGATGGAAAATGGAAGAAGTACGCCCCCTCTGAATATTTTGAAATTGTTCATCATATCAGCTTGGGACTGATCAGTCTGGGCGTAAAACCGGGAGAGAAGATTGCTACGATTCTGAACAACCGACCAGAGTGGAATTTTCTGGATATGGCCATCATGCAGATTGGAGCGATACATGTGCCGGTTTACCCCACCATCAGCCAGGACGACTACCGTTACATTCTCAACCACGCCGAAGTGGTTTACGTCTTTTTAGCCGGGAAGGAATTATATCACAAGATTGAAGGTCTTGAAGCAGATATTCCGAGTCTGAAGGAAATCTTCACCATTAAGGACTGGAAAGAGTTCCGGCACCTGGGATCGGTAATTGAACTTGGAAGACAGTACCCTGCAGAGGACGAGTTGCTGCAACGCAAAGCACAGATAAAACCAGATGACCTGGCGACCATTATCTATACTTCCGGTACTACAGGCCAGCCCAAAGGAGTGATGTTGTCGCACAGCAATATCCTTTCAAATGTAATGGATTGCAAACACATCCCACCCATTGGTGAAAAGGGTGTTGCCCTCAGCTTCCTGCCTTTGTGTCACATATATGAACGAATGCTCAACTACCTCTACCAGTACGTAGGAATCTCGGTATACTATGCTGAGAGTGTTGCCACTATTGCAGAAAATGCAAAAGAGATCAAACCCCATCTCATGTCAACAGTTCCAAGGCTGCTGGAGAAGGTCTACGATAAGATCATTTCAAAAGGGAGGACACTGAAAGGAATCAGGAAACAGCTCTTTTTCTGGGCGGTTAATTTGGGGTTACGGTATAAACTTTATGGTAAGAATACTTTTTTCTTTACGGTTCAGCACAGGATTGCCGACCAGCTGATTTTTTCGAAATGGCGTGATGCCCTTGGCGGTAGAATTATGGTATTGATTTCAGGGGGAGCTGCGTTGCAACCCAGGCTGGCACGCTCCTTCTGGGCTGCAGGAATGCCGGTACTGGAAGGGTATGGTCTTACTGAATCTTCCCCTGTAATTTCTATAAATACCTTTGAACCAAACGAATGCATGTTCGGCACTGTGGGCCCTGTACTTAAGCACACCATTATTAAGATTGCCAGCGACCAGGAGATTTTATGCAAAGGTCCGAACGTAATGATGGGCTATTACAAGGAGGATGCAATTACCAGAGAAATAATTGATGAAGAAGGGTGGCTGCATACCGGTGATATGGGCACCCTTGTAGATGGGCGGTTCTTAAAGATCACAGGCCGAAAGAAAGAGCTTTTTAAAACTTCTTTTGGCAAATATATCGCTCCTGGGATGATAGAAGACAAGCTGAAGGAATCCCCTTTTATTGATAACGCTGTTGTGGTTGGAGAAAACCAGAAGTTTGCCGCTGCCCTGCTGGTCCCTGACTTTAACCATCTGAAATCGTGGTGTAAGGTAAAGGAAATTCCCTACACCGATAATACCGGGATGTCTCAGAACCCTGTTATCAAACAACGGTATAAGAGAGAAATCGATCAGATAAACAAAGGCCTGGGAAGCACTGAACAGATAAAAAGATTTGAGATACTGGGAGATGAATGGTCGCAGCCAACCGGAGAATTGACTCCAAAAATGAGCGTCAGGAGAGATGTGATCTGTAATAAGTACCAGAATCTGATACAACGTATGTTCGAGTAATCAATTAAAACTACACACAATGATAAGCAATCCGGAGCGGTTGTGGTCGGCAGCCGGGAATAGAATGAGACGCTCCGCCATCAGGGAAGTACTCAAATTAACGACACGTGGAGACATCATATCTTTTGCAGGTGGTTTGCCTGCACCAGACTCATTTCCTGTTGCTCAGATCGCAGAGCTGGCAGGTGAAGTGCTGAGAAACGACGGAGCAGCAGCCTTGCAATACAGTACTACTGAAGGTGATGGCAGGCTCAGGGAGATACTTACAGAAAGATACAATGAACATGAAGGGCTCGGTATCAATACCGATAATCTTGTTATTTGCACTGCTTCCCAACAGGGTCTTGACCTAGTAGGTAAAATCATGATTGATCAGGGCGACAAGGTGATCTGCGGGCTCCCCTCCTATCTGGGAGGCATCTCGGCCTTTAAAAACTATGGCGCCAACCTATTGG
>CAZJZF010000402.1:0-979 GCA_964550385.1 uncultured Lentimicrobiaceae bacterium
AGTAACGGCATCGGGCAATGACGAGATATTTTTGAAGCATGGGGTGTCCCCAATCATTTCCACATTCGGGTTGATGGGATATACGGTAAAACCGGTTTTCTTCAGATGGTCAAATACAATGTACCCGAATTTACTTTTATTGCGGGATACCCCTGCAACGGCAACATGTTTTTGGCTGAGAACCTGATCGACAATCTCTTTTTCGGTGGCCATGGCTTATAGGTTTGATTTAGCGTTGGTTAACTCTTTTCTGAAAAGCATGGAATGCTTCATCCACTTTGCGGTTCACCTCCTTTTTTAATGCGACCCAGGCGTCAAGAAGGCGAAGAGCCTGGGGTGTTAGGACCGAACTGCCGCCATCTTTTCCTCCACGGTGTTTTTCGGTGAGGGGGTATCCGAGCAGAGTTTCAGCTTTCCTGATGTCGCCCCAGGCCTTGCGGTAACTGAGCCCCATGGCGGTTGCTGCCGCGCTGAGGGATCCCCGTTCCCTGATTTCCAGAAGCAAATGGATTTTCCCTTCGCCGATGATCCCTTCGCCCGAGACACTCTCGAGCCAGAGCTTGTATTGCAGAAATACCTCTTCGCGGGTGGTTTTTGGCGGTTGCATGATCCGGAATTTTCAATGTGCCAAAAGTAAGGTTTCTGCGAAAACAATTGAAGCAAATTCTATTTTTGTGCCCTTATCCGCACCAAATGCAAATTCTTATTGGCATTGACGATACAGACAATCCCGAAAGTCGGGGTACCGGGTTCAGAGCCAGAGAGATGGCTGACATGCTGGCCGCAGACAAACGAACCACCATTCTGGGCATCACCCGCCACCAGCATTATGTTCATCCTGATATCCCCTATACATCGCATAACAGCTCAGCATGTGTGATGGCTGACGCAGATGATCCCCAAAGGGTTTGGAAACTGTGCAGCTATTATCTTAAAACCCATGCCGCTGAGGGGAGTGATGCAGGGCTGGCGCTTGCCC
>CAZJZF010000402.1:989-2980 GCA_964550385.1 uncultured Lentimicrobiaceae bacterium
GGAGATGATTACTCCTGAGCTTATCCGGTGGGCCTATTCAACCAAGCAAATGGTGGTTACAATGGAGCAAGCCTGGGCCCTGGCACGGGTTACCGGTATCCGCCTCGAAGGTTTTACCGGAAACAGGCAGGGAGTTATCGGGGCAATTGCTTCGGTGGCATTGCGTTACAGCGGCAACGATGGCCGTTTTATTGCCACAGAAGGGAACTTTCATCTGCGGAACCTGGCAGCCGGAACCTACAAGGCTGCCTGGCTCCTGCACACCCTTAAAGCCGATATAATTAATGACCTTTCAGGTGCGATTGTTCTGGAATCTGATGAAATTGTAGCGGAACAGTATCTCCGACCGGTACTTATCAACGGAAAATGTACTATTTTAGTCACCCCAACTTCTCAACCAAATGTCTGGACATCAGCCCCAAAAGATATCATTGCAGGTTATTGATAACCATGCTATTAGAACAATATTCGACTGGGTATTCCCTTTCGGTTGCGGCATGCTGGCCTATGCACTGCATGGTGTTCTGAAGAATTCTCTGGGTATCCCCGGGCACCATGGACTCCTTTTTATGGCGTTCCTGGTATTGGCCAAAACAGCAACCCATAACAGGGCTGCAGGCATAGCCTCCTCTGTGGGAGTGGGCGCAATAATGCTTATGGGACCTCTGGGTTTTACCGATCCTTTCAGAATGATTACCTATATGCTTCCGGGGTTAATGCTGGATGCGATGCTGCTGCCTGATTACCGGATCAACGGCAAATGGTACCGTTTCATTCTGCCTGTAATGGCAGGTGGCCTCTCCTATATGATGATTCCGCTGTTCCGAATTGCCGTAACTGCAGTTTCAGGGTTATCCTACCCTGCAGCCCTTAAACATGGCATAATGCTTCCTTTGGTAAGTTTCTTTTTATTCGGGCTTTTGGGAAGCCTCGCCGGTTATTCTGCACAGCGTATTACCCGTCAGTTGTTTAAAAAATAGCCAATGTACCTAAAACCAGGTCTTTATACTCGGATGCCTTTCGTTGTGTATAAGTATTCATATCGATGTGTCAGCATTCTGGCTGTATCGGCCTGCGCTATATTGCTGATAACTTTTGCAGGGTGTAAAAAGGAGACGGAACCAACTCCCCCTTTGATTGAACTGCTGACAGGTGTTTCTTTGATTTCTGGCGACACTTCTGCCGCACAGGGCGATTCACTCTGTTTTCGGGTGCATGCAGTGGCGGGGAGCGACCCTTTGGTGCTGTACAAGATTTTCATAAACGGGCAACCCTTTAAAGACAGCACCATGAACAGCACAGGGTTTGAAATTACCGAGCATCTGATGAAGGGGGCAGATACCCTTGAGGAGATTCGTTTTATCATACGCGACCGATACAGCCGTGAGGCATCTGTAACGGTAAAGGTAACGTTGGAAGGGGGAGTTACCTGGGGTCCCGTGGTTCACTACACCGGAATTTTGCTCGGAGCTCAGAATCAGACAACTGCAGGGGGATTTTACAGCCTCCAGGGGAACCAGATCTATACGCTGTTGCAGGCATTCGGGCAACAACAGCTCATTGACCTGCTGTACTATTATGAACCAGGAGATGAAAACACCATTGCCTCTCCGGGGGCTAATATTTCTGCATCCATATTTTCCGGGCCTAACGGGCTGGATAACTGGACTGTGAAGCGCACTACCCGATTCAAGGCAATTAACCTGTCGCCAGCCGATTTTTCGGGGTGCACAAACGACAGTCTTCTTATTGTCACATATGGAATTTCGGAAGGGAACCGTAAGGCGAAAAACCTTGCTCCAGGCCTCTTCTTTAGCTTTCTCACACAGGATCAACGGTATGGAATATTCAGGGTGGAATCGGTATCGGGCACAGATGCGGGAACAATCCTGATTGACATAGTAACACAGCAATAACCTGTAGGATGATGCCTCGCCTGTGTATATTATTGCTTACAATGATGATACTGCCAAACCCGGGAGCAGCGCAGG
>CAZJZF010000403.1:0-2973 GCA_964550385.1 uncultured Lentimicrobiaceae bacterium
CCTGACTGGATATAAGCTTGAAAAATTGATAACTATTTTCGGTTTCTACGATCGCACTGACTTTGCCGGGTTTTAAATCGGCCACCGCATCCCGCATGGTTGTAGCCATTTCATCCTGGCGAAAAGTGCCCAAATCGCCCCCGTCCGCTGCTGATGGCAGATCGGAGTACTTTTGTGCCAACTCTTTGAAATCTTTGCCATCATTGGCGAGTTTATGGGCCTTCTTGGCCTTATCCAAGGCCTCGGCTTGCGAGGGGGTGGTTCCATCGGCAAGCACGGTTCCCCACGTGCTACCAATTTGCAGGATATGATAATCTCCGGCATTCATTTTTGTGGTAAAATGAGTGTCGTAATAATCGAGAATGGCGCTTTCGGGGATCGCAACCTTGGTGCGGACTTCGTGATTGATCAGTTTTGAACTCAGGACCTGCTCCCGCAGTTCTTCACGATACTGTTTTTCAGTCAGTCCCATGGTGCTTAATTCCTGTCGCATCTGCTCCATGGTCGTTTTGTTGTTGGCCAGTACCCGTTGCAGGGCATTGTCGACTTCCTGGTCAGTCACTTGAATGTTGAGTTTTTTGGCTTCCTGGATCACCAGCTTTTTATCGATGAGTTTGTCAATCACTGTGAGCCGGGCCTTTTCAAGGGTTTCGTTCAGGCGGTCGGCCGGGGTTTCATCAGTGATTTTTTTGAAGAATGCTCTCCCCGATTCATTGACTTCGGACAGGGTGATGGTGTCTTCGTTGACTATGGCAACGCTGCGATCAACAACATTAGCCAAGGAACCGACCGGAAGCAGCACAGACAATACAAGAAAAGCGGAAAGAAGGGTGCGCGTCATGATAGGTATATATGGTTAAAAATTATAGGGAGTATAATCAAGGATCGAAAGACTATCTACCCGGAACCAGGTAATGGTGCAACGTCTTTTAAAAATGACAGACACCTGTGGCGCTGAAAAGAAAGGGGGGACTTGTTAGGTGGCGCTTCTTTTGCTAAAGTATTTTAGAGGAAGTATTTATAGAGGAGGAATCGATTATGATAGCTGGCATACAATCCGCTGTGAGCGGCCTTCAGGCGTATACAACCAAAATCGCCAACAACGCCAACAATATCGCGAATGTAAACACAGAGGGCTTTAAGCGGGACAGGGTGGTGTTGTCAACGCAGGCGCCACAGGGCGTCAAGGCTGATGTTGAGCAAGTGAATACCCCTGGCCCGATGGTTGCTGAGCAGTCAGATCAGGGGCTGGTGATGGTAGAACAGTCCAATGTTGATCTTGGCGAAGAATTTGTGGATGTGATGATCAGTACCCATGGTTTCAAAGCCAACCTGAAGACCGTGCAGGCAGCAGATGCACTGATGCAGGCAGTGCTCGATATTAAGGCCTGAAAAAACGCGAGAGAGCAATGGTGCGCTCAATTTTTGCACCCTGAATAACCAAAGTGGCATACGTTCTTGTTGATAACGGTGAGGTCGGCTTCCATTTGCTGGTGAACAGAGGGTTATGATCGATTACAAGGGGTTCATCATTGGTTTGTGTCTGTGGATATGCACAGCCCAGGCATGGGGGGCGGTCAACATGCCGCCGTTTTCGTTGCCCACAGCTGTGGATGGCGCCGTTGTTACCAGCGAACACTATCGAGGCAAGGCCATGTTGGTTACTTTTTTCGCGACGTGGTGCCCACCCTGTTTACAAGAAATCCCAACCCTTAAAGAACTGCACGCGAAATTTTATCAACAAGATTTTGCTGTTGTTGCCCTTTCGGTAGATGAAGGGGGGCCAACTGTGGTGGCCCGGTTGGTTCGTCAAGCCAGCATCAATTACCCGGTCCTTATGGCTGATAAAAGGACCACCCAGGATTTCGGGAACATAGTTGCTCTCCCAACCTCGTTCCTGGTGAACAAAAGCGGGCATGTTGTGAAAAAATATCCAGGTTTTGTGCCCAGGAATCTGCTGGAAAAGGATATCGAATCGGTACTCTGAAGCCCCCTGTCGAGCTGCCCTTTTGAAGGATTGCTGTTGACAACTACAGAGGTTTTACTTAAATTCTTGGAGCAGACAGTGGCCAGAGGTTGGTAAGTATACCCCCATATCATACAGAGGAGAACAACATGAAAAAGGTAGGAGTTGCTTTGGCGGTTGCGGCTTTGGTGTTGAGTGCAGGTTCTGTTTATGCTGCAAAATGTAAAGTTGACAGTGTGGACGGCAACAAGGTGACCATGACCTGTGACAGTGTTGATGTCAAAGCCGGTGACAACGTCACTGTTAAGGCTAAGAAAGCGCTTGAAGGCTGCTGAGAGTCTGAGTTTTTTCTGACACACCAAAGAGCGGGTCGATATATATCGACCCGCTCTTTTTTTATGCACCATAATTGAGCCAGCACTTCCCCCGAAACGGCAGCGGACGGACATTGAAAGCGTGTAAGGTCTTGCGCTGTATTGTTGCCGTAGTTTTGGCGGGAATGATCCTTTGCGAATTTATCGTGCGTCCCTGATACCAGAGCAGACACCATGGATCCCAAGACCTTACCGGAATATGAGCGAGCATTGCTCGAATCAATTAAAAAACAATATTCGGTTGCATTTGAACCCTTTCAGGTGAGAGAGTACAAACTGCAATTGCTCAAAATCACAGACCTCGAACAAATCCTGGGCGGCAAGGATCCTCTGAAAGACGTCTCCTCTTTCCCGTTCTGGATCAGGTTGTGGGAGGCGGCCATCGTTCTTTCCGAGTTTATGGCTGGTCTCCCCCGTGATGGCAAGGCAACCGTGCTTGAACTTGGGGCTGGGTTGGGAGCACCGGGATTGACAGCTGCAGCAGCGGGGTTCTCGGTGACATTAAGCGATTACGAAACACTGATTCTTGATTTTGAACGCATCAATGCGGCGGCGAGTCAGCTAGGGAATGTTGATTTTGCCCTGTTGGATTGGCTCAATCCACCCGAGATGGAGAAATTTGATATCATCATC
>CAZJZF010000404.1:0-2966 GCA_964550385.1 uncultured Lentimicrobiaceae bacterium
TGGATTTTTCTCCTACTACCTTAGAGAAGTAAACGTCGCTCTTTTGCCCGGTAAGGTCATCCACCATGATAATCTTCACGAGATTGCTGTTGATTTTGGAAGCGGCCAGATTGGCATGGCACACAGGGCAGTAAAATTCCACGTATTCTCCTTTTTCGAAGTTTACTTTAGGATGAGAAGTGATGGAATAGTCGCCCAGGTTGGGGTTGAGCATGATCAGCCCCTTGTTGTTTGATTTCTTCGAAATCACATAAAAAACAACATTATCGCCAACCCTCAGGTGGGCATTGCATTTGGGGCACAGGTAATTTTCTTTCATGGCACGGGCTTGTTTTAGGACGTTAAAGTACAAAAAAAATCAGGACTTGTCAATAGTTTTCTGAATGACCCGGTAAAATTAGCAATTATTGCATGTAAAGGTACAGGCAAAGTCAATTTTTGTACTTTTATCGTGCGCTGCAGAAGACAAAATTCTGGCGCAAAACAGAAGTTTCACCATAAAATCTTTACATGTATGTCATTAGTAATTACAGGAAATGATCTCAGGATCGAAGATGTTGTAGCGGTAGCCCGTCATCACCAAAAAGTAGAACTTGCTCCGGAAGCTTTGGAACGGATAAAAAGGTGCCGTGCAATGCTGGAAAAAAAGATTGTGGCACGCGAGATAATGTACGGAGTAAACACCGGCATCGGAGAGTTTTCGGAGGTGGTGCTCAACGACGACCAGGTTCAGGATTTTCAGAAGTATCTGATATACAATCATGCTGCTGGTATTGGTGAAGCGATGCCGGAGGAGTGGGTTCGGGGAGCGATGCTGGGCAGGATCAACGTGCATGCCCATGGAAACTCTGGCTGCAGGCCTGAGATTACGTTAACCTATGTTGAAATGCTGAACAAGGGGGTTACCCCTTTCGTATGCAAAAAAGGGTCGGTTGGAGCCAGCGGAGACCTTGCGCCAATGTCGCAGATTGCGTTATTGCTGATGGGAGAAGGGCATGCCTATTACAAGGGGGAGTTCCTGGAAGGCAACGTTGCCATGGAGAGGGCAGGCATCCCGGTGCCGGGACTGCATGCACGCGACGGGCTGGCAGCCATCAACGGTTCCAATGTGCTTACGGCAATGAGTGCCATTATGTTGTACGACACAAACCGGTGGCTGAAACAGGCTGAAATTGCAGCCGCCATGTCGCTCGAAGCACTCAAAGCCAACATGCGCCCCTACCATTCGAAGCTTCACGAAGTGAGGGGATTTCCAGGCGCTGTCCGCTCTGCTGCTGCCATCCGAAAATGCGTAGAGGGGGGTGACCTGATGCTCGGCACCGTGAAATGCAAGGTACAGGATGCTTATTCCATGCGTTCAACACCACAGGTAGTAGGCGCAGCACACGATGCCCTTGCCTGGGCACGCACACAGGTAGAGATTGAACTGAACGGTGTGGGCGACAACCCGATCTTCTTTCCCGATGAAAATATCCAGCTCTCGGGTGCCAACTTCCAGGGAACCCCTGTTTCGGTTCCGATGGATATGATTGGATATGTGGTTACCATGGTAAGTGTGATGTCGGAACGCCGTATGAACCGGCTGAACAACCCGGCTCTCAGTGTGGGTTTGCCAGCTTTTCTTACCAAAGGTGCCGGTATGTTCAGCGGACTGATGCTCAGCCAGTACACCGCCGATATGCAGATCGTGGAGCAGCGTATCCTTTCTATGCCAGCCTCTATTCAGTCGATTCCAGCCGCCGCCGACCAGGAAGACTTTGTGAGTATGGGAATGAATACCGCCCTGAAAAACTTTCAGATCCTCGACAACGCCTACGGCATCCTGGGCATAGAGTTTATGGCTGCTGCCCAGGCGCTGGATTTCCGCGAGTATACCTTTGGCAAGGGCGTACAGAAAGCCAAAGAGGTGATCAGAAAGCACGTAGCTTTCCTCGATATCGACAGGCCGCTCTATCCGGATCATAATAAAATGAAAGATCTGGTCCACTCCTGTGAAATTCTTGAAGAGGTGGAAAAAGTGGTCGGCAGCCTTGAATAACAAACGAACCCAAAAGCCCCGGTAACAAACCGGGGCTTTCTTTCGTCACAGAATATCTTTAAAAAGTTATGCAATGGAAAATCTGAACACAACTGCTGCAGAACGCAATGAACAGGAAAATCAAAGGCCGGTCTTTCTTACGGTTTTATGTATCCTGAGCTATGTGGGCAACGGGGTAACAATCGTAGGATCACTGATGACCCTGGTAATGTCGGGGCCATTGAAAATGATCTGGCAAAAGGCACTCGAGCAACCGGAAATGTATGAGGAAACTCCTGTACCATTTGTACAGATGTTTGAACAGTTCTCGCAGTTGTTCGAATACCTGCCCCTATTAAGCTGGGTAATACTTGCGGCGGCCATCATCAACCTCTTTGGGGTTTACCAGATGTGGAATCTGCGAAAATCGGGATTCTATATCTATTCAGTATCCGAATTAGCTCCTTACCTGTTGAGCCTGGTATTGTATACTGTGGTTCTGGGTGCCTTCGGATTCGCGGCAAGCCTGTTCAATATGGTAATACCGGTAGCTTTTGTAATTCTCTACGGTCTCAACCTGAAACATATGAAATAGGCAGGGAAAGAGCTATTTCTTCTGATCCAGCTCATCGAAAATAGTGAGCTGCTTGCCGGTGTCGAACAACGACAGCTGATTCTCTGCAACATAACTGTCCGCATCCAGCATCTGTTCGTATTTGTGTAGATATTCCTTTAACGCTGTCTTTATCAGCTTATTGGGAGTCATATGCTTGAGCTTTGCACACCGCGACACCAGGTCGTTTTGTTTATACGTGAGCTTAAAGCTGTGGTTTTTGAACTTGTACCGGTTTTTCTTTCCGTATCGTGATCGGGCCATAATACCTGAGGGTTCAAAGGTTAACAGGAGGCGAATGTAAATAATTATTGCATTGGTTTTACTCCGGTATCA
>CAZJZF010000405.1:0-260 GCA_964550385.1 uncultured Lentimicrobiaceae bacterium
CAAAGGTTCTGCCGGAGTCGACCGCATGCCTGTAAGTGAACTATACGACTATCTGACCAATAACAGAGAAAGTATAGAGCAATCCTTGGTAGATGGTACTTACCTTCCACAGCCCATTTTGGGGGTAGAAATTCCCAAAAGCAACGTAAGCATTCGGCCAACCCCGTATTGCAGCTACAAAAAATAATGTTTACCTCCGTATTCCGGAGCATGTTGACCCCTTAAGTTTAAAATGAGTTCATTTGTGCAGCTGCCCATTC
>CAZJZF010000405.1:360-2963 GCA_964550385.1 uncultured Lentimicrobiaceae bacterium
GGCAGGAAGTAAATTTTTGAGCTGGCTGGTTTTGGTGTCGTTGATTCGATGGAGCGTAAGCATTCGGCCAACCCCGTGTTGAAGCTACAAAAATATTGTTTACCTCCGTATTCCGGAGCATGTTGACCCCTTAAGTTTAAAATGAGTTTGTTTGTGCAGCTGCCCATTCGGCAGGAAGTAAATTTTTGAGCTGGCTGGTTTTGGTGTCGTTGATTCGATGGAGCACATCGGAGAGCCATTCGTTGGGGTTTACGTTGTTGATTTTACAAGTGCCCAGCAAGGAATAAATGATGGCGGTTCGACGGGCAGATTCGTGATTTCCACAAAACATATAATTTTTCCGACCTATTGCCAGGGCGCGGACTCCATTTTCAGCCAGATTATTATCGATACGATAGCGGCCATCGTTTACATATCGCCCCAGTCGGCGGAAGTTGTGGTCCAGATAGATCAGAGCTCTTCCGATTGAGGATTGCGGTAGTACTTTGGAAAGATTTGCTTTTACCCACTTTTCCAGTTCCTGCATAATAGGATATGCCTCTTCTCTGCGTAATTTCACAATTGCTTCAGCTGTGAGTTTTTCATTTTCAGCATGACGTTCTATATGATACAGCTTCTGAACTTCGGTAAGTATATGTCGGGCGCGCTGCGGATCATTGTCCAGTGCTTTATCGGCAAATCTGCGGGCATGTGCCCAGCAACCCAATAAGGTTACCTGGTCTTTATTCTCGTAAATATTATACGCCCCGTAGCCATCCGATTGCACGGCACCTTTAAAATTCATCAATATATCAATTGCCACCCGCTGCGCACGGGAGCCACGATCGTAATGAAAAAACAGCTTCTTTTCCTGCGGTGTGCGCACGATCCAGTGATAGCCTTTTTTGGTTCCGCCAGGCTTATCTTTGTCTAATACAGGGATGGTAGTTTCATCAATCTGGATATAATCGGTCTTCAATACCTGCCGTCGCAACTCTTCGTATAAGGGCTCCAGCAGGTCGATTGACGCCTGAAACCACCCGTTGACCGTCGAAGCGGCCAAATGAACCCCGACTCGTTTAAAAATCTCCATTTGGCGATGGAACGGCAGGTGGTCCATATACTTATTGATCAGCAGATGAGCTATCAGACTATGATGAGCATTGGATTTTGGGAGTGCCTGCGTAGGCATCGGTGCTGTTACCACTCCTTTTTCCTGAGGAAGAGCGTAGGTTGGACGAACGGTTCGCACAACATAGAACTTGCCGGGCTGGTAAGCCAGCTGTTCGCTTGCTTGCTGGCCGATGCGAACACTACCTTCTTCCAGACTGGAGGGTTCAACAACGATTTCAACGCGCTCCAGGTGTTCAGGAAGAGCTTCGCGCACGGGCTTTTTCGACTCCTTTTCAGAAGCCTTTTTGCGTTCGTAAGTGACTGTTTGTGTTTCTTGTTCTTTTTTGACCTGCGCCTCTTCCGGAAGCTCATCCATGCCTTGCAAATCAAGTTGTAGCTGGGCTGGATTCTCGGGCAGAAAGCGTTCTGAGGAGCTGCCAAATGCGGCACGGCGATGATAGAGCAGTTCCTGCTGCATGCTTTCGATCTGTGCAGCCATAGCGGTGGATTTGTCCTGATGCAGAGCTACAATCTGCTGAAGAATTTCAAGCTGTTCAGCAGGGTCTTCTGTCTTCTTAAGCAGTGCGTTCAGACGATCAATTTCCACCTGTAAACCGGTGGCAATAGTTGCCTTGATTATTTGTTTATGTTGTTGTCTTCGCACTGCTTTCATGCTTCAAAGATACGAAAAAACAACGGATTACACAAGAGCTAAACCCTGCTATTTACAAGGTTTTTGAAGGTTTATCGTATCTTTTTTGTCGTTGTGTTTTCTCCACTTTTATACCCTCGATCATCATCACCAGATCGACCCATTTGAGTTCCACCGAACCTGTTTTTTCGTCGTACCGGGGAGGCGAAAACCGGCCCTGTTCGAGCCGTTTATGATAGATTACCAATCCACCATGCTCCCAATGCAGAAGTTTAACGGTCGTTCGAACCCGGTTGAGGAAAATAAACACTTCCCCGCTCAGCGGATCACGACCCATATGCAAACGAACCACACCGCACAGGGTATCGAAACCCTTGCGCATGTCGCAAACCCCGGAATACAAATAAAACCGGTGAGCTTCGTTGAGCGAAAACATAAGGTTACAGGCGAATGAGTTGTGAAAGCATCCGGATATCGACCTCTGAGCTGAATCTCAGGCAAACCCCGTTGGGATAAACAACCTCAACTAACTGCTGTGATGCAATACGGGAATCCGGTTTGATAATCCTCAGCGGTACAAAAGCTGGTTCGGCGATTGATCGTTGGCGCTTGGCCCAGTAGTAAAAATTGGATGGATGAATTGCTTTGATACTGCAAAAATCTTTAACGGCTAAGCCGGATGTCCGGCATTCCTGTATCAGGGAGAACCACTCTTCGGAGCTACGTTTGGTGCGTGTCATGTTTTTTGCGCCAAAGGTAAGAGTGGATTTTGGAGCTTACAAGACGGGGTTGGCCGAATGCTTACGATGGAGCACATCGGAGAGCCATTCGTTGGGGTTTACGTTGTTGATTTTACAAG
>CAZJZF010000406.1:0-2963 GCA_964550385.1 uncultured Lentimicrobiaceae bacterium
AATTTACTATCCAAAAGAAGATTGTTAAAAAAAATTCTTACATGCTTACTTTTATACCAAAAAACCTAAAATTCTTTTATCAATTTTTATTTATAACAACTGAAGTCAGGGGAATTATATACAAAAACAGAAAATGATTCTGCTGAAATAAGTTCAGGTTTGTCGGATTACCAGTCTATGGATGTGAATTCCTTCAGGGCTTCATCATCCAGAGGTTCTAAAGGTTTGAATTTCGTTGTTACCCTATAGGGGGATTGTTTTATATTCTGCATTGCCCAGGCTAATTCGTTTACATGTAGACAAAAATCAAGCGGCAGTCGTGAAGGGCGGTTTTCCTTAATTGCCCTTGCCAGTTCTGCAACTCCTCTTGCAAAATCCTGGCGGTGACGGGAATTCTTCTTCTTCCAGCCGAATTTCTTAACGGCGGGATATACTTTGTAGTCAGGATCGAACCACGCTTTTACGAACGGATATCTGTCGGCAATAGCATACCTTTGAGCCCTGAACTTGAACCTAGAATATTTATCGACATAAACAGGGGCTGAGTAGTTAAGCACTTCCTCAACCTTCAGGATTCCTATATCGCCGATAATGCTCATACTGTGATTGTGAGGACCTAGCAAACCGCAGGTCAGCCTGGCTGCTATGCCAGATTCAAAAGCAATTGCTGCAATAGAAGCATCGAGAGTGGTTGTATGCATAGGATATTCCGGTTGCACTGTTTTATCCGGCCAGAAACAGGAGGAATATGAAGTGATGGTCTTTGCAGGTCCGAAGAAGGCTGCCAGCCAGGCCAGGTAATAACCTGCATGCATTAGTGTAAAACCAGTCTGAAAAATATCACGGTAAGGATACAGACCGCCTGAAGCACTGAACCAGGTATGGGGTTTCTGCAGGTGGAGGGGACCATCTTCATACGCGGCATAAACTAATCTGGCCTTGCCTATAGTCCCGCTGCGTAAAGCTCTCCACAGTGTCTGGGCAGTTTCGCTTAAAATATTGCATGGGGCTGAAGATAAATAGAGCCCTTTTCGCTCCGCTATTTCCGCGAGTTCCTTAGCCTCCGAAAAAATCACGCCCATCGGCTTATCGGAATAGACATGTTTTCCTGCCTCAAGGCACTGCTTAGTTATTTCATAATGATTGTTCACATCGGAAACATTAACTATCAACTCAATACACGGTTCTTCGAGCAATGCTTCAATGGTAGGAAGGGTTTTCACAGAGTGGAACGAAGCGAAGGCTGATGCCCGCTCCGGGTCGCTGTCTGTTACTGCAGCTAATTCTATGTCAGGATAGTTTTTTAAATCCCGGATATACGTATCGGCAACATAACCGCATCCTGTAAACCCGATCCGCATTCCTTACCTCACCTTATTGGGATAGTTCACTTGTTTAATGTCCGTAGAAAAAATATTTTCTTTGTCCAGACTTAGTGATTCAACTGGTTTTCTTCCCAGTAACAGTAACTTGCACCTTCTGATCACCGCAAGCAGTATCATACTCCATGAGGATGTCAGCAATTTAAATCCGTCTCTGTAACGCCTGGTTCGGATTGCTTCCTTTGCCCAGTAAAAGTTCAGACCTCCGAACCATGCCAGCCTTTCACTTCGGTGCTTTCTGCCGCCAGGATATAAGCCTGACTTCTCCTTTGTCAGAAGTTTATTCATTCCGTTAACGAATAGCGAAACTTTATGAACCGAATTCTGAGAATGCATCCTGTAAAGTACCGTTCCCGGTTTAACTATCAGGATCATCTTTCCTGATGTTCCGATCTTTATTAAAAGGTCCTGTATATCCCCGTAAAAAATTCCCTGAGACCACCCTCCGGCGGACAGGAAGTGGGAGCGGTTGACAACCAGTGCGCTTGTGTTATAAACTCCGGGTCTGTCTTTGGCAAGAAAGTTTGAATACTCTACGAAGCTGACATTGCCTGAAACATCACTCATTTTTGCTTCGGGAACATCCCCTTGGAAAATTACCGGTCGGCCTAGGATAACCATAGGACTGCGTGCCTCTATAACAAGCTCATAAACATCGAGTGTCCATGGCATCATCACATCGTCGCCATCAAGGAAAACCACATATTCGCCTCTCGCCATAGATACCCCATGGGTGCGGGATGCATCAACCCCGCTATTTTTCGGGAGTACTGCCAGGCTGATCGATTCACCGAATCTTTTAAGGATCTCGGTCGTACCGTCACTTGAACAATCGTCAACAACAATGACTTCCTTTCTTGCATATCCCTGGGAAAGAGCCGACCCAACAGACTCCTGTATGTAGTCTTCCTGGTTATAGCAGGAAATTATTATACTGAAACGTATTTCTGACATATTTTACTAATGTAGATAAAGTTTTTGTAATAACAGGTATTACCAGTCAATAGCGGCTATTTTCGCCAATGCCTCATCATCGAGCGGATGCAGCGGTTCAAAACTGGTTGTAACCTCGTATGGCGACTCATTCACATTCTGGATTGCCCATATACATTCATTGATGTGCAGACAAAAATCCAGTGGCAGCCTGGAACGTCGTTTTTCCATGATCGCATCAGAAAGCTCTGCAACTCCCCGCAAATAATCTTGCCGAAGCCTTGCATTGCGCTTTTTCCAACTAAATTTCTTCATCGGTGGATATTCTTTATAATTCGGATCTAACCACGCCTTAATAAACGGATACCGGTCTGAAATAGGATATCTCTGAACTCTGAATTTGAAATCTGAGTACTTATCTATGTATATTGGAGCATTATAGTTCAGCACTTCCTGTATTTTCAGGATGCCCTTGTCTCCTATCATCTGCATATTATGGTTATGGGGAGCCAGCAGGGTACAAGTCATCCTGGCAACTACTCCTGATTCAAACGTTATACAGGTAATCGACATATCCGGGTTTTCAACATGAACAACATCACCTTCCTTAACTTTTTTATCAGGCCATAAACACGAGGAATAGGAAGT
>CAZJZF010000407.1:0-2947 GCA_964550385.1 uncultured Lentimicrobiaceae bacterium
GGTTCTGATAATCAACCACAAGGGAGGATATTCCCAGTGAAGCTATGTAATCAGACACGGGATTCCAGTAATTGCCACCATTGGTAGTTTTCCATACCCCGCCCGATGCAGCACCGGCATACATAATCTGGGTATTGGTGGGATGAAATGCGAGGCAGTTGATACGCCCCATACCCGGTCCATTCTGTGGAACTACAAAAGGTCCTATCGGTGACCAGTTTGCTGCCTGGGAATATTTGCCCTGTGCTTTTTCATCCATGAGCCTTCCGTATTCCACCCATGTTCCTTCGGGACGGCCAAAACGCCCCTGGGCATTCACCCTGGAATCGGTGAAATAGGAGTACCTGTCGAACTGTTTTCTACCGGGAATATGCTGGGAAGGATCCTTCTCAGAGACATACCGTTCAAATTCCTGCCGTACATCATAAAAATTATAACCGGTGTCGCTCATCATTCTAACCCACTCCTGACCTGTTGAAGAAAGGGTCGTCAGCAGTAAGGCACCGATCCATAAAAAACTTCTCATTCTGCTCTATTTTGCGGCAAATATATGCCTTTTTGCCGAGTTAACGGCTCCGGTTTCTCCAGTAATGTATTATCTTTACCCGGTCATATGGTCTTATCATTCATCCAATACTAGTCCGATATGAGTCTCAGATGGTTTTTGCTTTCCGTTGCCTTTTGCTGCATTGGCACGGTAACTTCTCAAGCTCAGGAGGTAAAATATTCTGTTGATCGCTATAGCATCAGTCCTGATGGCACCCTTAGGGTGGCTGAGCTGTCGGATGACTGGATGTTTTCCATCAGGACAACCGAAGGAATTTCAGAAGGGAATCCCGATTACAGGCATTACCTCAAAGAACTCAAAGTGGTAAGTGCGCAGAGATTTCCCCGGAAGGTCAGCTATGGGAAGGAGGGTTCTGAAGTCAGGGAATCTTCACAGAACAAAGCTGCAAATCCCGAAGTATTGAGAAATTTTCAGGGGAATGTTTACAGCAATAGTGCGCCGAACGATAATACCCTGGCTGTTTCAAACGGAGATCAGCTCATTTCGGCTATCAATACCAACATCTATTTTTATGACCTTGCCACCGACTCACTGATGAAATCGGTAACCCTCAACACTTTTGCATCCACCCTTACCGGTATTTCAACGCATCAGTATGATCCAAAGCTGCTGTATGACCCCGATCAGGACAGGTTTATCCTCGTATACCTGGCAGGATCCAGTTCCGATGCTTCCAAACGAACCAACATTATCGTTGCTTTCTCCAAAACCAACGACATGCTCGGCGACTGGAATCTTTATACACTACCGGGGAATCCGCTAAATGATACCAGCTGGACCGATTACCCGGCTCTGGCACTTACAAAGGATGAACTGTTCATTACGGGCAATCTGTTGAATTACGGCACTTCATGGCAAACATCTTTTCGACAGACTGTTGTTTGGCAGGTGAATAAATTTGATGGATACTCCGGCAGTACGCTTGATACCAGGCTTTGGAAGGATATTGTTTTCGATGGGATCAATATACGGAATATCAACCCGATACAGGGTGGTAATGAGCTTGCCGGACCCAACATCTATCTGCTTTCGAACCGAAATTTCACCCTCTATTCCGATTCGGTATTTTTACTTGAAATCACCGGCAATCTGAAGCAGCAGGATGCATCGTTAAAAGTTACTTATCTGAAAGCCAATCCGGGTTATGGTGCACCTCCCGATGCCAGGCAGCCCAAAGCCAACGATGTACTTGCTACCAATGACGCCAGGGTTTTGGGAGGTTTTTTGCGCAACAATACAATTCAGTTTGTGGCCAATACCATCGACACTACCACCGGCAAGGCAGTAATTTACCATGGCATTATTGATCATGTGAATCAAAATCCGGTACTTAAAGGAACGCTGCTGACAGAGTCTGGAATGGAATTCGGATATCCCAATATCTCCTACAGTGGAAATACGCAGTTTAGCCAACAGGCTATCATCGGGTTTAATCATACAGGTGATTCTGTTTATCCCGGGGTTTCGGTCATCGCCTATGATGGCAACGGCAACTATTCCGAACGGGTTGTAATCAAGAAAGGGGAGGAGTTGATCAATATTTTTACCGGAACCTATGAGCGATGGGGCGACTATACGGGCAATCAACGCAAATACAACGAACCAGGCAAAGTGTGGGTTTCGGGAATGTTTGGAATAAAGGTTGGGCTTGCCAGGCGGCTGGGTACGCAGATTGCAGAATTGATGTCAGGTTTGCCGGAGGATCCCATGATCATAAAAGGACCCGGTCTTGAGGCTTCGTTATACCCCAATCCGGTTACAGATCTGTTTGCCATGGACTTTGAACTGGATCAACCAGAGCACATGACCATAGAGATCCGCTCGGTAACGGGCCAGGTTGTGCACCGTTTTTACGATGGTGAGATGCCGCCGGGCAGGAAATCTCTTACTTTTTCTACTGCCAATCTTTCACAGGGAAGCCACCTGCTGGTAATTGCAAATCAGGAGGGAAAAATCCTGTTTCTGGAAAAGATTCTGAAGATTTAAGAGGATTGCCATTTGGCATCTGAAGCTTAGGTTCAGGCTTGTAATATCACTGGATTACATTTTGTTCCTGATTACTGCTGCCAGCCGTTTCACTCCTTCAACATTCATCTCTTCATTTGCATAAGAGAAATTGATGCGAAGGGTATTTTTTCCGCTGCCGTCGCAATGAAATACATCTCCCTGAACATAGGCTACTTTTGCGTCGATGGCATCGAATAGCAGTTCCCCGGCATCCATGTATTCCGGGAGATAAACAAACAGGAACAACCCTCCTTCAGGATGGGTCCACCGTACTTCATCCGGCATGAATTCTTCCAGGCTTCTCAGCATCAGGTCTCTTTTTCTCCTGTAACTTTCAACGATATAAGTGAGGTTACGGTCGAAATACCCTTT
>CAZJZF010000408.1:0-2936 GCA_964550385.1 uncultured Lentimicrobiaceae bacterium
CGTTCTCAGTAGTGGGAGTTTCTGGGCCATCGATCCGGAGCCGTACTTGGTTTCGATGACATGATGATAACCGAGTTGTTCGGCAATCATTTCCGCCTGGCACTGCTGATCGGTACGAAACGACCCTCCATCGACCTCGACTAAACCCATGACATCGGGGTTAACGGTCCTGATGAACTCCAGAATTTTATCGAAATTCTGCTGTGAACGGCGCAAATAGCCGGCATAGGGAAAGGGAAAATGAAACCGGCGCCCATTGCCGGCGGCATAGCGGATATTGTAGAGTAAAAATCGCACCCCTGTCTCCGGTCTGGCTAATGCTTTGCTCGTCGCAGACCGAACACACCGTCCTTCGCCTGGCTGAAGGCCGGATTCATCCCCCCTCTGCCGCGGACCTTCGACGAACCGTTGCTCTCTGTCTGAACAGGCGGGGTTACAGTAACAGGCTCCGGCGCCTTCTCCTCGACCACGAACCGTTCAGCCTTGACCGCAGAAACGCCCTGCGATTCCAGATGAATATCGAAAAAACGGGAACAATCCCGGTAATAGCTTTTCTTCTTCAGCCACTTGGGATCGCCACCCTGAATTCTGGCATGGTGAAAGGTGGAAAGATTGATCAGCAGTGTGGTCACCATTTCCTTGGCCATACGCTGCACGTTAAACGGCTCACCAAAAACCTGCTCGATTTCATCCCGGATCATGCGGGATAAACGATGAAACCCCTGTCCGCGCACATTGACTTCCGGGAGTTTATAACGGTGGCGGGCCCACGGCAGCAGCAGACAGGCAAAGAGAATTGGTTCGGGAACCTTGACCGGTTCGGCGGCGTCCCTTTGGACATGAAGGCGGTCGAGCACAGCAAAAATACTGAGGAGCTGCTGCCGGATGTCCTCACTCTCCTCGGCATCTTCAAGAACATACATGGGGAAAAGCACGGGCCATAATCCCGATGCCATGCACAACTCCGCCCATGGACGGCTGGCCCCTGACTGCAGATCTTTTAAAACCTCATCACGAATCCGTGACGGCGGACACAGCTGCAGCTTCTCTTTATGCTGCTGCAGAGCGGCAAAGGACGCCTCTTCGATCTTGAAACCCGTGCGGGCTGCGTGGCGAACCACCCGCATCATCCGAACCGGGTCCCGGGTGAAACGCCTGTCCGGGTCACCAACCACCCTGATGATCCTCTGTTCGAGATCTTGAACCCCACCGGTATAATCAATGATGGTATGCTGCTCTATTTCATAGAAAAGCGCATTGATCGTCAGATCCCGTCGGAAAGCGTCTTCCTCCAGGGTACCGAAGGTGTTGTTCGAGGGCAGCACCTGATCGTCGCCATCGATATCAAATTCGCTGTGCGAACGTAGCGTCGAAACCTCGATAATCTTGTTGCCCCGGAAAAAAACCTGTACCAGGCGAAACCGTCGGCCGATGGTGCGGCTGTTGCGGAACATCTGGCGGAGCTGGCCAGGCCTGGCGTCGGTGGATATATCAAAATCCTTTGGGGTTTTACCAAGATAGAGATCACGAACCCCTCCCCCCACAAGATATCCCTTGAATCCGGCATCACGGAGACGGTACAGCACCTTGAGCGCCTCGCGATCGAGCTGCTGCTCCCGAATTGGATGTGATGATTCAGGGATAACGGTAACCGCTATTTGCCCGGTGGCTTCCTGATCAGGCATTTGTTCTAGCGGCTCCATGGTTAGACAACCTGCGATGGGCAGAAGGGATCAGGCATCGTGGTGCAAGGATTATGTGAACCTCAACAGGCAGCACACTTCTCCCTGTACACCGATTCAGCGGCTTTGACAAAACTGTCAAAGATCTCCTTGACCGAGAGGATTTCCTTCATTTTGAAGGTGTTGGCACCGGAAAAGACCAACCCGTTTTCCACGTCGCCTTTGAAGGCAGCCATCAATCGCTCGTTGATGCAGTACTTGTAGTTGCACTTCTTCAGGCATTTGAACTGGCACTTACTGGCCGATATATCCTCATCGTTCAGCATCTTATCGACAAAGGGTGTTTTAATCGCCCTCCCCGGCAAACCCACCGGCGAAGACACCAGTACGATATCTTCCTCCTTGGCCTTCAGATAAGCTTCTTTAAAAGCCTGCGATACCGAGCACTCTTTACTGAGGACGAACCGAGAGGCGATCTGCACACCATCTGCCCCATATTTATCCATCATTTCAGCCATTTCGAAACCGTTAGTGATACCACCGGCAGCAATCAGCGGAATTTTGGAGATGACCTTGCGAATCGTTGGAAACAGGTCGCGCAACGACACCTGGGTTCCCAAATGACCGCCAGCCTCGGCGGCCTCGACAATGACGGCAGAAGCTCCTAACTTCTCGGCCATTGTCGCCAAACCCGGCGAAGAGACGATGGAAACGATGGGGATATTGTGCTGCTTGCCGATTTTAAAGATATCACGGGAAAAGCCGGCACCGGTGATGATCATATCCGCACCCGCCTCGATGGAGCCCATGACCAACTCATAGAAATCCTTCATGGCATACATGATGTTGACCGCGATCACCCCTTTGGTGGCCTCCTTGGCTTTGCGAATATCCTCTTGCAGCTCGGGCACCGGAATCCCAGAACCGCCAATGGTACCTATACCACCACATTCGGCGACCGGTATGGCCAGGGCGGAGGTGGAAACCCTGATGGACATGCCGCCCTGAATTATCGGAATTTTTGCGATAAACGGGCCTATTTTCAATTCTGGCAGTTTCATGCAAGCCTCTTTGGTCAACAGAGAAAAAATACTCTCGGAAAAAAAATACCCCTTATTACCAACCAAGGGATACTGTGTAAATGTTACACAATGCCCAGCCATCGTTTATTTGTCAAGCATGGACACCCCCGTTAGCGGTTCCGGGAATCAGAAAAATAGCTAGGTATTTTACCACAACAAGATTACATCGGCT
>CAZJZF010000409.1:0-2920 GCA_964550385.1 uncultured Lentimicrobiaceae bacterium
GGATAAACTCCCCTGTATTTTCATCCACATGCGACAAAAATTCAACCACCTCAGCGCGGGTAATTGTAAAAATCCGATCGTAGGCGGAACAGGTTTCATCATCGATGTATGCAGTACCATCGATGGTAAGGGGACCTGGCCAGAAGTCGTTACCCATCTGCCGGTAACGGACAGCAGCCAATTTGAGCTGGTTGTTATCATCTAATCCCCCTATCCAGAAGGAATTGCTGAACATCGACATCTTGCCGGATCCTTTGGGAACTTCATACGTCGGTTCTCCCTGCAGATCCCACCACATATCACCACCCACATTGATACGTGCCCTTACATTGTTGATATCGAGCATGGCAAAGCCTGTAGCGGGTAAACAACCTGCTTCAATCTTTGCAAGGGTAATTTGATCATTTCTTTGCGGTGATTTTCGCTGTGCCTGCATTTCTGTAGAAAGCATACAAAGTACCATAGCCCAAACAAGTACTTTACAGTTTTTCATCGCATGTGCCTTTTGGTTATGAGCATCCCGTTCCAAATCAACAGCAAGATACAACAGAAAACGAGCATCGTACCATTTGCAGCAGAATAAATCAGTTTACGGCTGATATTCCTGCTGGGTCTTGAGAAACGGGGTAGTTTTACCGATGAAAATATCGGGACTATAATAATTCTGTCCTGATACGAGTGGCGATCTCTTCCAGCTCTTCAGGTGAAAACTTCAGCTTCGGGCGGCTGAACTCCATGTCGGTGATGCCGTTGATCGGAATCAGATGGATATGGGCATGAGGCACCTCCAGACCGATCACGGTTATTCCAACCTTAGCGCAGGGAATGGCTTTGCCGAGTCCTTTGGCAACCTTCCGGGCAAACGCAAACAATTCTTCATACAATGGTGTGGGAAGATCGAAGATGTAATCGATTTCCTGTTTCGGGATCACAAGCGTATGTCCGGGTGCCAGGGGATTGATATCCAGAAACGCCAGAAACTGATCATCTTCGGCAATCCGGTAGCAGGGTATTTCGCCTGCAGCGATTCGGGAAAATATGGAAGCCATGGTTATCGTGAGATTTCGAGAATTTCAAGTTCAATGATTCCTGCCGGAGCAGAAATGCTGGCAGAATCACCCACTTTTTTCCCCAATAGCCCCTTGGCAATGGGTGAATTTACGGAAACCTTGTTCTGCTTCAGGTCTGCCTCATTTTCCGGGACAATGGTATAGACCATCTCTTTTCCGGTTTTTGTGTTTCGCAGATGTACCTTCGATAACAGCAATACCTTCGATTCGTCCATTTTCGATTCATCCAGTATCCGGGCATTGCTGATCATTTCCTGAAGCTTAGCAATTTTCATCTCCAGCATCCCCTGGGCATCTTTGGCGGCGTCGTATTCGGCATTTTCGGACAAATCACCTTTATCGCGGGCTTCCGCGATCTGATGGGATATCATCGGCCTTTGTACATTTACCATATCCTCAAGTTCCTCTTTGAGTTTTCGGAATCCTTCCTTGGTGTAATAGGTAATCTTTCCCATTATATTGCTTCCTGTGTTTGATCAATATTGAAATAATATAACGGAAAAAGACCCTTGTGATAAGGGCCCTCTTCCTGATGCCTTGAAAAACTTCAGCTAATATAGGCAGAAATTTTCCGAAAAGCAAATTTTAGATGCTGATTCTTGCACCTACGGTGTGTGTTCCGCTAAAGGGTTGGGTTGCTCTGTAGGCGTAATCCACCGAAAAAGCAGTCCCTTTTTCCTTGTTTAATGGTACATTGATAGAAAAACCACCTGTAGGGCCTGTCAACGCAGTCGTCCGGGCTTCGTCGTCAAGGATCCCTTTTTCATATACGTAACCACCCCTCAGGTACAGGATGTTATTCCACGCGTATTCCAGCCCTACCCCAATCTGATCTTTGGTGAAGGAGTTTGAGGTAAAGTTGGCAGCAGCGGTAAGCTTATGATCATTGCCGAAGAAGAAATCGTAAGAACCACCGATTTTAATGAGGGAGGGAAGTTCATACTCTTCGGATCGTTGAACAAAGGTGATCTGGTTATCGTCGGTTTTGTTGATGAAACCACGGATGGATAGTCCGTCTCCGGAATAATGCAAACGTGGCCCTACATTTTTCATCGAGATACCAAACCTGATTTGTTCAAGAGAACCGGTAACATATTGAATACCTGCGTCGATGGCAATACCCTGGGCGGAAATATCTGATAACGACTGGTTGATAATCCGAACGGTTGCTCCTCCGTATATACTGTTGGAAAAGGCTTTGGCATAGGAAATCCCAATGTTCATGTACTTTGGTGAAAAGTTTCCGATACCGCCTTCGGGAAGGTTAACGGTAGTGATTTCAATATCGCCAAAATTCATAGACATCACATTGATGCCCAAAACCCCTTTGGTTCCGCCGAGGTTCTGGGTGAAGCCAAAATTGCTGATGGTAATTCCTGATCCTTTGAGCCATTGGCTCTGAGCGAAAAGGAACTCACTTTTTTTGGTGAAGGCGGTACCTGCTACGTTCAGGAACATCGCCTCCAACCCCTTGATGCAGGCCGAATTGGCGTCACCCCATCCCGAACTGCGGGCAAAGGGATTGATGAGAAGTTCCATCGCTCCGGCCTGACCGGCACGGTCGTCATTGCCGGCATTCAGGTTTTGTGCCGGCAGAAGGAAAGCCATCGCCAGAATCAAAGTGAACACGATTTTAGATGTTGTTTTCATATAATGATTTTTATTGATTCATACTGTAAGGTTCACTTTGCATCAGAATGCATTGAGGTCGATCGGTCTGAGGGTACCAAACCACTTGATGGTTTTTTCACCGATACCGGGGGCATTCACATGGATTACATAAACTCCACCGGCGATGGGGATGCCTTTGGTGTTCTTCAGATCCCATTCGATGAAGGTAAGGTCATCAT
>CAZJZF010000410.1:0-2909 GCA_964550385.1 uncultured Lentimicrobiaceae bacterium
CACATATCATAAGGGGGATTCTTCCTTTGCTTTCTTAAATCCCCGACAGATCAAAGACTATGACAGGCTGAACACCCTCTTTTTTCAGGCACTGGCTCGACCTTTCCAGGACCGTAGCTCCGATGTGAAATCTTGTTTTGACAAAGTGCCCTACTTGAACTCTTCACTGTTTGAACCAACAGAATTGGAGCAGATTACCCTGTTTGTCAGTAATTTATCAGGAGACAAGCCTGTGCCGATTCTGTCTCAGACAGTGCTGAAAGATGCTCAGGGACGGCAACGCACGGGGCAATTACCTGCATTGGAGTACCTGTTGTTATTTCTGGATGCTTACGATTTTGGCAGTGAGGGGGTGATTGATATTCAGGAAGAAAACAAAACGCTAATTAATGCATCGGTACTTGGGCTGATCTTCGAAAAGATCAATGGTTACCGTGATGGCTCATTCTTTACACCGGGCTTCATCACCATGTACATGTGTCGTGAAACGATCCGCAGGGCCGTTGTCAGGAAGTTCAACGAGGTGAAGGGGTTGCATTGTACGACCCTGGATGAGTTGTATGACAAGACTGAGAACAGGGATGAAGCCAATACCATTATAAACAGTATCACGATATGTGATCCAGCGGTTGGTTCCGGGCATTTTCTGGTTTCTGCACTGAATGAGATGATTGCGGTGAAGCACGATCTCCGCATCTTACAGGATCGGAATGGGCGGCGCTTGAAAGAGTATGATGTGGTTGTAGAGAACGATGAGTTGGTGGTGACCGATGAAAACGGGGATCCATTTGCCTATCATCCCCAAAACAAAGAGAGCCAGCGGGTTCAGGAGGCGTTGTTTCATGAAAAGCAGACCATCATTGAAAACTGTCTGTTTGGGGTTGATATCAATTCCAACTCGGTGAAAATATGCCGGTTGCGTTTGTGGATTGAGCTACTGAAAAATTCCTACTACAAGAATGCAAGCGAGTTGGAAACTTTGCCCAACATCGACATTAACATCAAGTGCGGCAATTCGTTGGTAAGCCGGTTTGCGCTGGATGCCGACCTGAGCAAGACCTTGAAAAAGAGTAAGTGGAGTATCGATAGCTACAGAGTTGCAGTAGCTACTTACCGCAATGCAACCGTTAAGGAGGAGAAGCGGGCGATGGAGCGGCTGATACACGATATCAAAACCGATTTTGAGAGTGAGATTTCAGTAAATGACCCCCGGTTAAAACGATTGCGTAAGGTTAATGGTGAGCTCGACTTTATGACCAACCAGACACAGTTGTTTGAGATGACGAAAAAGGAGAAGGCCGACTTTGACCGGAAGGCCTCCCGGCTTGCCGATGAAATCCAAAAGATCGAGGCTGAACTTGAAGAGATCAGATCAAACCGCATCTACCAAAATGCTTTTGAATGGCGCTTCGAGTTCCCTGAAGTACTCGATGACAACGGCACCTTCACCGGTTTCGATGTGGTAATCGGTAATCCGCCCTACATCCGGCAGGAAGCGTTTGCAGAGCTGAAGCCATATTTGAAATCCAGATACAACATCTTTGTTTCCACAGCCGATTTGCTGACCTATTTTGTTGAATTGGGCTTTCATCTAATGAAAGATCAGGGACACTTCACCTTTATCATCTCCAACAAGTTCTCCAGAGCAGATTATGGGAAGAATCTGAGAATGTTTCTGTTGCATAATACTGCTCTGACCCATTATGTAGACTTCAGCAGTATTCCGGTTTTCGACGAAGCCACTGTTGATGCTGCAATTTTGGGATTTGAAAAGCGAACCGGAATTGGGAATCGGTTTTTATATGCTTCTGTTGACAAGGAGACCATTGAAGTCAAGAATTTCAGTCAATATGCTCAATCAATACAGCAAAGTATTGAACAGCAATCATTATCCGATAATTTATGGGGATTTGAGAATCCAGATGTGCTAAAAATCAAGCTTAAGGTGGAGTCTCAGGGAGTTCCATTGAAAGACTGGTCTTTAACCATTAATTATGGAATCAAAACAGGACTGAATGAAGCCTTTGTGGTTGATGGAAATACTAGACTTTCTATATTGACCGATGAACCACAGAGCGAAAAGTTTTTTAAACCCTTATTGAGGGGCCGTGATATTCGGAAATGGATGCCAGATTTTCAGGATTTGTGGTTGATTTTTATTCCGAAAGGATATACCATAAAGTCAAAACTTGAACTACCCAATGCAATGGTATTCGAACCGACTCCTCGTTACGGATTTGTTGAATTGGATGAAGCATGGGATTGGTTGTCTTGGCATCATCCCAAAATAGCGGGTCATCTTCTTCCTTACAGAGCTAGCGCTAACAGACGCAGTGATATGGGGGATTACTGGTGGGAGCAAAGGGCATGTGCATATCAGTCCGATTTTAGCCAACCCAAAATCATCTATCCAAACATGACCAAGTTTCTGCCCTTTGTGATGGATACTAACGAGCATTATTTCCACAACGACAAATCATTTCATCTTATTTCTGACAGGAATTTCTGGCTGGTCGCCTTTTTTAACTCCAGACTCTTTGATTATTGTTTTAGAGACAGCTTCCCGGAATTGCTGGGTGGAACTCGTGAACTAAGGAAAGTCTTCTTTGAAAAAATACCAGTGAAACAAATCAGTTCATTTGAAGAAGATCCGTTCAAAAAACTAGTATTACAAATCTTGGAAACCAAATCTACCAATCCCACCGCCGATACTACCCCTCTCGAAGCCGAAATCGACCGCCTGGTTTACGAACTGTACGGGTTAACGAAGGAGGAGGTGAAAATTGTTGAGGGGGATTAGCTGATGCATTCATATTGATATTTAGTTATTTAAGAAAGAGAACCTCTATAATATCGAGTAGTATTCCATTGATATTCAACAACGTTAATAATTCGCTGGGATTGTTAAA
>CAZJZF010000411.1:0-2903 GCA_964550385.1 uncultured Lentimicrobiaceae bacterium
ATTTCTAATTTCTAATTTCTAATTTCTAATTTCTAATTTCTTCCCCAAACTACTCACCCCGTACCGCCCAATACATCACCTCATGTATTTTCATCCTGATTCCGAGGCTCGTAAGCAGGGGATTGTCCTGGGTAGGGTGAACGCGGTTACTGAGAAAGATGTACACCAGTTCATATTCGGGATCGGCCCACACGAAGGTGCCGGTGAAGCCGCTGTGGCCGAAGCTTTGATCCGAAGCCAAAGGTGTTACGGAGAGCTTGTTCCCTTTGATGGGGTCGGGTTTGTCGAATCCCAGTCCACGGCGCACTTTGCGGTAGTGGCGGGTGTTGAAATCGTTAATAACATCCTCCGAAAACAAAGTGGTATCGCCATACCTTCCGCAGTTGATGAAGGTATACATCAACACTCCGGCCTCGCGTGCCGAGGCAAAAAGCCCGGCATGCCCTGCCACTCCACCCAGCATGGCCGCAGCCGGGTCGTGCACGTAGCCCTGCAACAGGCTGTTGCGGAAGTAGCGGTCGTTTTCGGTGGGTACAATACGATAGGGTGGAATGTGACTCAACGGGTTGTAGCAGGTAGTGGTTAGGTTGAGTGGGCCATAGATATGGTTTTCGAGGTACTCTTCGAAGGGCACTTTGGTTTGTTCTTCGATGGCATATTTCAGCAGAATCATCCCCAGGTCGCTGTAGAGGTATTTTGGCTTCTTTGCAAGCGGTGTCATCAGAATCTGCTGCAGCATGGTGTCTGGGTAGGCTGGGCGGATGAAAAGGCTGTCTGATACCTTCACGGAAAACCCGAACGATTCGGTTTTGCTGAAAACGGAACTGTCGGGGATGCCATTATGCACGAGGTTGCGGTAGAAAGGTATCCAGGCTTTAAGTCCTGCTTTATGCGACAGAATGGCTCTGATCCTGAGGTCTTCGTATGGGGTTTCTTTTGAAATTTCGAGGTATCTTCCCAGCCGGCTGTCGGTGTGAAGGATTCCCTTTTCTTCGAGTTGAATGAGGGCAGCCGTGGTAGCGAGGATTTTGGTAACGGAGGCCAGATCGTAAAGATCGGTTGACCTGACAGGGGTGATTTTCTGATAGGTATGATGCCCGTAGGCTTTCTCGAAGATCACATTCCCTTTCCAGATGGCCAGTACCTGACAGCCCGGAAAGGCACCGGTGTCGATGGCGTGCTGGATGATGGTGTCGATGGCAAGGAATTTTTCGGGTGGAATTCCTGTTTGGTAAGATGAGCCGTAATGAAGGCGGGTCTTGTGGGTGGAGATACCCAAACCCACGGGAGTTTTTCCATTGAACCCGATGCCACCAAAAATCCCTTTTACTGCGGATGCCATGGCTTCTGGAGAAGGATCACCGGCAAGGATGACTGCCTGGGCCTGAGGCAATTCTCTCAGGAGGCTGGGATTGGGTTGCCCGTACAGTATTACTACCAGTTTTGAGGCGGCGGGGATCAGGGAGATAAGGTTTTGCCATTGGGCAGCGATGCCATGGGTATCGGGGAGCAGGTGAAGAAACACCTGTTTGAAGTGGGGGAGGGTGTCGCGCAGAGCGGCAAACTCCTCATATCCTGGTCTCGGAGAAGTTACGAAGGTGCTTGTTGTGCCATACCAGTTCCAGCATGAGTCGAGGATAGTGCCATTGGATTGTGGCAGGGCGAGGATATTGAGTTGTGGCTGAGAAGCATACTCTTTAACCGGCAGGAATCCATCACGATTTAAAAGCAATACTACTGTGGTATCGGAGCGATGCTGCCGGAGGTAAGCCAGCGAGTCGGCAGTTCCGGCAACACCGATCGAAGTTGTAAATACAGCCGATAGAACTGCCAAACAGGCGAGGGCAGGATGGAGGATTCTGGCCAGATGTAAATCCATTGGCACAATGGGATTACCGGTTAGCCGTTCATCGAAACCAGAAACTCCTCGTTGGTATCGGTAAATTTCATCCGGTCTTTCAAAAATTCCATGGCTTCGATAGGGTTCATGTCGGCCAGATGGTTGCGGAGCACCCAGATGCGCTGGAGGGTTGAGTTGTCGAGCAACAGGTCGTCGCGGCGGGTGCTGGAAGCCACAATGTCAATGGCAGGATAGATCCTTTTGTTGGCCAGTTTCCTGTCGAGCTGAAGCTCCATGTTGCCGGTACCTTTGAACTCTTCGAAAATCACCTCATCCATTTTGGAGCCGGTGTCGATAAGGGCGGTAGCGATAACGGTGAGCGAACCGCCGTTTTCGATGGCACGGGCAGCACCGAAGAACCGTTTGGGCTTGTGGAGCGCGTTGGCTTCCACACCACCTGAAAGCACTTTCCCGGAGGCAGGCGAAACCGTGTTATAGGCTCTGGCAAGGCGGGTAATGGAGTCGAGCAGGATTACCACATCGTGGCCGCATTCTACCATCCGTTTGGCTTTTTCGAGTACGATGTTGGCAATTTTCACATGTCGTTCTGCCGGTTCGTCGAAGGTGCTGGAGACGACTTCCGCATTAACGCTTCGGGCCATGTCGGTAACCTCTTCGGGGCGTTCGTCGATGAGCAGGATGATGAGGTAGGCTTCGGGGTGATTGGCGGCGATGGCATTGGCTATCTCCTTCAACAGCACGGTTTTACCGGTCTTCGGTTGTGCTACGATAAGACCACGTTGTCCTTTACCAATAGGGGTGAACATGTCAATAACGCGGGTAGACATGGTTCCACCCTTGTGTCCTGTGAGTCTGAATTTTTTCTCCGGAAACAGGGGGGTAAGAAAATCGAAGGGAACGCGGTCGCGCACCTCTTCAACAGGTCTTCCATTGATTTTAAAAACCTTGATCAGCGGGAAATACTTCTCGCCCTCTTTTGGAGGTCTTATGGTCCCTTCGATGGTGTCGCCGGTTTTCAGGCCGAAAAGCTTAATCTGCGATT
>CAZJZF010000412.1:0-2901 GCA_964550385.1 uncultured Lentimicrobiaceae bacterium
GTTGCGGTATGGGCTTTCAATTCCGGGTTCAGTGGGAGTTTTTCGCTGCTGCGAGATCAGGTCGGCAGGCTGGTCGTCCACATATGCCTTTCCCTCCCGGATGAACATCTCTGCCCAATCGTACAGCTGTTCAAAATAGTCTGAAGCATAAAGCTCCTTGTGCCAGTGAAAACCCAGCCACTGCACATCCTCCTTGATGGAATCCACATACTCCACATCCTCGGCTTCGGGGTTGGTGTCGTCGAAACGCAGATTGCACAATCCTTTGTACTTTTCTGCCAGTCCGAAATTCAGACAGATCGATTTGGCATGCCCGATGTGAAGGTATCCATTGGGCTCCGGCGGAAACCGGGTGTGTACCCGCCCTCCGTAAGTGTTGTTTTTGAGGTCTTCCTCAATGATACTTTCGACGAAATTTAAGGAACGGGGTTCGCTGCTGTCAGGTGTTTTATTCATAAGAGAGTATAACTTGTTTCAGTATATGAGACGGCAAAATTAGCCAATTATGGGTTACGGGGCAGGATAATACAATCCCGATCCCGGACCCAGGGGAAGCCCCAGAAGCACCCACCCGATCAGCAAAGCCGTCCATACAATAAAAAACACGATGGTGTAGGGGAGCATTGTGGATACCAGTGTGCCGATTCCGGCTTTTTTCTCGTATTTTTCGAAATATACTATAATGAGCGCAAAGAACGACATCATTGGGCTGATGAGGTTGGTAACGCTGTCGCCAATCCTGAAAACTGCCTGTGAAAGCTCGGGAGAATACCCAAGGATCATAAACATCGGAATAAAAACAGGCCCCATAATAGCCCATTTGGCAGAGGCACTTCCCATGAACATGTTGATGAAACCCGACAGGATGATGAACAGAATAAGCAGCGGGATCAGACCCAGATCTGCCTGCTGCAAGAAATGGGCTCCGTTTACTGCGATAATCAGCCCAAGGTTGCTCCACCTGAACCAGGCAACGAACTGAGCGGCAAAAAACACCAGCACCAGAAAAGAGGCCAGGGTTTTAAAACTGTCAACCATCCCCTTCACCACATCGGCATCTTTCCTGAATTTTCCGGTTACATAACCGTAAACGATCCCCATGGAAGCCGAAATCAGAAACAGGAATGCGATGAATCCTTTCAGCAGGGGCGACCTGAGCAGGGAATTTTCGGATCCGCGCAGAAATCCATCCGAAGGAATCAAGCCTGCCAGAATGATGATTGTCCAGATGGCACCTGTAACAATTACCCATTTCAGCGCCTTTATCTCCCGTTGCGATAGCCGATCTACCGGCTCCGCCATTACATCTCCCTGGTATTGTCCAAGACGTGGTTCAACAAAACGGTGCGTTACCCAGGTGCCAGCAAAGGCAATCAGAAATGTGGAGACAGCCATAAAATAATAATTGGCGGTGGGCAGGACATAGTATTGTTTATCCAGAATATGAGCCGCTTCGGTACTAAGCCCCGCCAGCAAAGGATCGATGGTGCCAATGAAAATGTTTGCACTGAATCCGCCAGATACACCGGCGAAGGCAGCAGCCATTCCTGCAATCGGGTGTCGACCGACTGCATGAAAAATGATCCCTGCCATGGGGATTATAAGCACATACCCCAGGTCGGAAGCCATGTTGGAGATGATACCGGTGAATACCAGTACAAAGGTGAGCATCTGCCTGGGCGATTTCAGCACCAGCAGGCGGATAACAGCAGAGATCAACCCACTGCTTTCGGCTATCCCCACCCCGAGTAAGGCTACCATCACAATCCCCAGCGGGGCAAAAGCAGTATAGTTGTCCACCATCTCCAGCATAATCCGGTGAAACCCGTCTTTGGATACCAGATTGACAGTGTGGATCAGTTCCTTGGTAGCAGGATGAATAGCCGTCCAGTCGAAGAAGCCCCCCAGCCATGAAAAAAGTAAAACTCCCAGCGCCAGAATGCCAAAAAGGGCGGCCGGATGGGGCAGGGCATTGCCTCCCCGCTCAACTGCTATAAGAAACCGGTCAAACAGTGATCTCTTTTTCATAGGTCACAATTTACATATGTTCAGCGCAAAACTACGATTTTCACGTGAAACGTCCCGATCAATCGAAAAACGTCATTTACATCATATTACGACTCACTGTGAATGCATTCATCAACGCTCTTCAAACCTAAGTACAGGTCTCCCCTTTTTCAGTCGTTCCACACGGCAATGGATCCTGTCGGGTAACGCTGTGTTTTCCGCTCCAACATCTCCCCTAAAAACCCTGATTTCATTCCCGAAACAGTCCGCCACCACAAGAACCTGCTGAGAATCTCCGGCAGCATGGTCACCCGATTCTTTCCGCAAAACAGGAAAAGGATAAAACTTGCCCCTTTCATATACAGGGTGTAATGGCTCTATCAGCAGATGCCCCTCCGGGGTCCAGTGTAAAAATATTCCCCTGAATTTTACTCCGGGCTGTAAGCCATGATGGGAGTAATATTCTGGTTCAATGAAAGTTGCTGTTTTCAAGGGTCCGCTAATCAGCAAGTTGCCTGCATCATCGGTTTTTTCGATGAAGAACTCATAGACCTCACCCTCCTTCATCATCTCCTGCGTTGACAGAATCAAGGGTTTAAAATCAACGTTCCCTTTTTTTATCTTAGAAACCTGCACTTCTACCATTTCACCCGGTGTAAATGGAAGGGATTCTATAAGCGTTAAAAAGGGCCTTACCTCATCCTGAATCCCCTTGAAAATCAGTTTTCTTAACCCATTTTTCTTTGCCTCCGGAAGCATTTCTTCATGCAGAAATGTAAAAGAATAATTTTCACCTACCTGATAACAGGGATGTTCCGGCTCAAGGAATATTCGTCCGGTACAATTGATTTTATCCACACGGCACCGCAATGCCATCCCTTCCATGATCTGATA
>CAZJZF010000413.1:0-2900 GCA_964550385.1 uncultured Lentimicrobiaceae bacterium
TTAATGCTCCTGTAGGCGTTGACCCGCAATGCAAACGACTGCTCAAGCCATCCTGCCCCACCGGTAATGAAAAATACAGTGCCGACAAGCATGCTTATAAACACACAAAACCCGATGAGGTTGAGTGGCGGAATTTTATACCCCTTCCTGGAATTCCTCAAAATAAATATTGCAAGAATAATCAGCAGAAGTAAGGAAACAATCCATATCAGCGGGACCAGACTAAGTATCATAGATAACCATGATCGCGGCATGTACGCGAGAATATTGAAATCGACCTGCTGAATAGCAAATAGGATCACTGAAAATGCCAGTGCTCCGAAAATCACTGCAAGGATGAATCCCAGCCAGGAAATTCCATTTACTAAACTGAATTTCCAACGAGGACTGGGTCTTATATTTTCATTCCTGATCCTGTCTATAATCCTGGAAGCGTTATTCATATTTCTATTTTTAACAATCTCATTCATGATGCTGTTGTCTCAACATTTTTTTCGCCCGGCTTATCCTGATGGCTATAGTTCCTTCCGGCAATCGCAGGATATCTGAAATTTCGTCATAACTTTTACCTTCAAGGAATTTCAACATCATCACTTCCTGATATTTGACAGGAAGTTGCGTTATTTGTTGAATAACTTTTCCCGGATCCGGGCTTTGGTCGGTCTGATCAACAACTTCTTCAAAAAGGGTATTACGGAATAAATCGATATCGACCTCTTTATTTTTGCCAAAAGATTTTCCTTTCCTCATTGAGGAAACGGTTTCATTATGAACGATCCGGTATATCCAGCTTGAAAATTTCAGTCCCTGATCATAGTCATTGAGGTTTTTCCAAACTTTTATGAAAGCATCCTGCAGGATATCCTGCGCCCAATTTTTATCTGCTCCCGAAATCCGCCGGATATACCTGAGCATATTCTCTTCATATCGCAGGAACAAACAAGAGAAATAATCAAGATTCTCTATCGATAATCTTGCCAGGTCCTTATCTGTTAATCCTTTACAACTTTCCGGGGTTATAATCATCTCGACCGGCCATTAAACAGATGAATTAGCTTTCAATAAACATCAAACCTTTTATACGCTCCGGCAAACTCAATCTTTCAAAATAATATTCTTAAATCCAGATTACATTGTATAAAAAGATAGATTAATAGCTATATTTAGAGTACTTTTTGAAAGATTTACTAATGCTACGCGTACTAAAGGTACTTCCGTCATCCTGTATTTTATTCAAAACAATTAAAAAAATTCGACATGAAAAGAATTAAGTTAAGCAAAAGGGCCATTATCCTGATGGTTTTTTCTGTGATGATCTTAACCCCGATCATCAGTTTCTCACAGGATATTATTGAAATTCAGGTTTCTCCCAATGTACTCAACTTGCAGAACAACGGGCAGGTAGTCACGGTTCATACGGAAATAGCATATTGGCTGGTGGATGCCGAAACAGTGTCGATGAATGGAGTCGCTATCAATAGCTGGAAAGCCGATGATAACGGGAACTTCGTGGCGAAATTTTTAATGGAGGAGATTGTTGGATTGCCGGGATTAGTTATCGGTGACTATAACGAGCTGACCCTGGATGGTACCCGGTATGACGGTACAACTTTTACGGGTACCGATGAAATAATGGTGATAAATGTGATTCCGAAGAAACGATAAGCAAGGATGCTCAGGTTTCTGAGCATCCTATTTTGATTTTTAACTACCCAGAATTTTCACAGTCATCGTAAATTCATCATAGATCATGTTGTCGCCCAGGTTGTCGAAAAATGAACCGGAACCGTAGCGGACATCATACTTTGAACGATCGACAGTGATCTCAGCCGTGTAGGATTTTCCGTCCTGCTTCACTTTAAAAGATACAGGATGGCTGATGTTCTTGATTGTCAGCTTCGCATCCACTGTTGCTTCGCCATTGACAAATGCCGATGCCTTTACGATCTCGATCTTCGCTTCCGGATGTTTGGCCACACCGAAGAAATCATCCGATTTCAGGTGGTTGACCAGCTTTGCGTTATAAGTCGCATCGGTCAGGTCGGTGCAGGTGATACTGTTCATATCGATAACGAACTTCCCGCCGGCGATCTGGTTGTTTTTCATCTCCATCATGCCCGATTTCAGGCTGATGTTGCCGTAATGTTCACCCGTAACTTTTTTGGCATGCCACTTCAGTGAGGAGTTCTTCACATCGGCTGTTACACTCTGCGCATTCAGCGTCGTTACCGAAAACGCTATCATAATCAAGGAAATAATAAGGATTCTCATTTTCATACTGTTTAAGGATTTATAAATTAATTTACACAAGATATTTAATAACTTAGATGTATTTTTATTGATATCTGAATTGACGAAACAAGCTTCCGGAAGATTTGTTTAAACATTTGAGAAAAAATTGTCACAACTCTGATACTTCTGCTCAATTTTACTTTTCAACAGGCTGGTCATCCATTCCATTTTTCTTTTAGCTTTATCGGATCGCAAAAACTAATTTAACCAACCAAGAAATAATCGTATGGGCGGATTTTTCGGAACCATTTCCCGGGCAGACTGCGTCTCCGATCTCTTCTACGGCACCGACTACAATTCCCATCTCGGCACAAAGCGGGGCGGAATGGCCGTGCTCAGCTCCAAAGAGTTCAAACGGTCGATACACAACATCGAAAACTCCTATTTCCGGACCAAGTTCGAACCCGATATCAGTAAAATGTATGGCAACAGTGGCATTGGAGTGATCAGCGACACCGAGTCGCAGCCCATCCTGATCAACTCACACCTGGGCAGTTTCGCAATTGTTACTGTGAGTAAGATCAGCAACCTGGATGAATTGACGGCCCGGGCGCTGAAACAGTACCGCCATTTTTCGGAGACCAGCGACGGCGGGACCAACCCGTCGG
>CAZJZF010000414.1:0-2899 GCA_964550385.1 uncultured Lentimicrobiaceae bacterium
AGCATCATGCATACCCTTAGCCAGCGAACGGTTGCAAGGCATTTTGCCGGGATGATTGGCAAAACTTACGAAGAGGCAAAATTTATTGTGGTGCATATGGGTTCCGGTATATCTGTAGGGGCGCATTGCTGCGGGAGGATCATTGATGTAAACAATGGGCTGCATGGCGATGGCCCCATGTCGTCGGCACGAACCGGCAGCCTACCGGTAGGACAGCTTGTAGAGCTTTGTTTCTCAGGAAAATACAACAAAGAAGAGCTACTGGATATCATCACACATCATGGGGGGATGAAAGGATACCTCGGCACCAAGGATGCGAAAATTATTGAGAAGCGCGTGTTGGAAGGCGATGAAGAAGCAACCCTGATTTACAATGCCATCGCTTACCAGGTGGCCAAGGAGGTGGGGGCGCTGGCAACCGTTCTGGAAGGCAACGTAGACGGCATCCTGATCACCGGGGGGCTTGCCTACAGCGATTACATCATCCGTGAGATTACCAAACGGGTGAAATTCATTGCCGACGTAAAGGTTTATCCTGGTGAAAGGGAGATGGAAGGTTTATACACCAATGCTGCCCATGTGCTTGCCGGGGAAGCCGAAATCAAGGAATATGTCTGACAAAAAAGAAACGGTAATCCTGATCCTCGATTACCTGCACCGCACCCTGATGCACCATGCGATGTGGTTTGCCGAGGTTACCCATCAGTTTGGTCGGGATAAAGCGATGGAAATCATGAAGGAGGTATGCGACACCAGCTACCACATCCACCTGAAACGGCTGGCGAAGATCATGCAGTTTGAGGTGGAGGATAACCTTCCGGCGCCACTTCTGCAATTGCCGGATGAAGACCTGGAAGCGTTGAAAGAGGGCGTTGCCGTAAGCTGGCTGGCAAACGACGGGGTGTGGTTTCAGGCGGTTGAAATGAAATACGGGATGTTCGATGCAAAACGCTGCAACGATTCCTGCTGGGGACAATTCTCGCCGCTGGAGGCATGGTCGGTGAAACGGATGCTGAACCTGCCTGAAAAGCCGGGACTTGAGGGGTTAAAACAGGCATTGCAATACCGCCTCTATGCTGCTGTAAACAAGCAGGATATCACGGAAGAAACCGATAACAGCTTCGTGTTCAGGATGGTGGAATGCCGGGTACAAGCGGCCCGGAGACGCAAGGGGATGGAAGATTACCCCTGCAAATCGGCTGGCGTGATTGAATACCGCAGCTTCGCCGAAACCATCGACCCCCGCATCACCACCGAATGCATCGCCTGCCCGCCCGACACCCTGGAACGGGAATGGTATTGTGGGTGGAGGTTTAGTTTGTAAAGTTCATAAAGTTTGTAAAGTTTGTAAAGTTTGTAAAGTTTGTAAAGTAGGGTCAACGCATGCGTTGACCCTACATCATTATCAATTCCACCACCTTTTCAATTGCATCCCTTGATTCCTTCAGGCTTGTAATGATCACCCAATCGTGGAACATTTCAGGGTATTCGAACCAGGCAATGGGTATCTGCTGATGTTCCATCAACTGTTTGAATTGCAGAGCATCTGCATGCAACAGATCTCTTTTGCCGGTGAAAACGGAGATCCTGCCTAAACCACTGAAATTCCCATACATTGGACTAAGCCTGAAATCATGCAAATCAGTATCCCCGGCATATTTCACAGCAGCACTTTTCAATCCTCTGATAGTCAGGATATTGTCTTCTTCGGCAAAAGTCTTCAAATTCGGATCACTCATGGTGAGGTCGAGCCAAGGAGAAAAAAGGATGGTTTGTTCAGGCAGTTTCCGGTTTGTGTTATTCAGATGCTGAATGAAACCGAGCGCCAGTCCGCCCCCTGCCGAGTCGCCGGCAAAAATGATCCGGCGGTCGGAATATCCATCCAGAATGGCTTCATACAAATGATCCAGAAATTCGTAGGTTTCAACAAAGGTGGCTTCAGGTGCCAGGGGGTAATCAGGAACTACAAGCACAGCATGGGTTTTGCTGACGAGTTGTCCGACAAAATCCCAGTGCTGTTTGTTGATATTTGCCATATAGGCGCCGCCATGCAAAAAGAGGATCACAGTATCCGATCTTTGCGATGGTGGAGAAATGGTCCATACTTTTCTGCCTTGAAGTGCCGACTCCTTGACCGAAAAGTTTCTCCGAAGAGATATGGAGGGAATTGCCGGATCTTTTTCAAAAAGATTAAAAAGCATCTTCCTTTCCATTTTCTTCTTCATACCTATCCACCTCATTACCTGTTGAATGAGTTTCGCCTGTGCAGAAGCAGGCAGGGTATGCAAATATTCCAGATCAGTCATTGTTTTTATAGCTGACTGTAAATAGCAGTTTCAATATTTTAATGCTGTATTTACCAATACACAGGACTACAGGTTACGGTGGCATCTTTTTTTACCTCAAACACCATATCCCTGAATGCAGGCGGCCCAAATCTTCCATTGGCATTGTTTGAAAAACCATATCCCTCGGTTGGGATACCTATCCAATTGGTATCCATCTTTTTGTTGTTGTTCCTGTCGTGAAAATATCTGAAGGCATATTTCCCGGGGCATAGCTTTTCTACCTTAATCAAGCATTGCTTATTGGCAATTTTACTATTAAATCCCCTTACGGCTTTATCGTTGCCATCACGTAACTCCAGTACCACGCTCCCTGCATTGCTGTCGAGGTTTTTAATGAGGATGGTTAGGGTAATCTGGTCCTCAGCAGAGAATCCCATCAACAGGCACGACAGTATGATGACCATTAGCTTTGACATACTTGTTGCTTGTTGTTTGTTGTTTGTTGTTCCTTGTTCCAAGTTCCTGTTCATTTTTTATTTTTTGACATGAAATCTGGAAACAATTCCTTGATCCTTGATCACGTATCAAAGATACAAAATTCAGGGATTTGG
>CAZJZF010000415.1:0-2889 GCA_964550385.1 uncultured Lentimicrobiaceae bacterium
AATACCGACTCCACCACCATTACGAAATGGTACGACTCACCCTCTGCTACCACCCCGCTATATACCGGACATGCCTATACCACCCCGGTCATTCAGCAACCCATTACCTATTGGGTTGAAGAGCTCGTGGAAAAACCGGTCGTTACCGGAGGCAAACTTACGAACTCAGGTGGCGGTGCCTACTTTACTGCAGCCACCAAACATTACCTGGTATTCGATGCCCTGAAACCCTTTGTTCTCAAAAGTGTATTGATGTATGCCGGTGCAGCAGGCAACCGTACCATTGAGTTACAGAACAGCTCAGGCACAGTCATCAAAACCAAAACAGTAAACCTGGTGCAGGGCTCAAACACCGTGACACTCGATTTTGACGTACCTGTAGGATCTTCTCACCGGCTTGTAGGGCCGGCCTCACCAAACCTGTATCGCAACGATGCCGGGTGCGCTTACCCTTATCAGCTTGGAAATCTTGCAACCATTACCGGGAGCTCGGCATCCACCAATCCAACAGGATACTATTACTTTTTCTACCAATGGAAGGTGAGTGACTACCCCTGCGTCAGTCCGAAGGTTCCCGTAGAGGTGTTTGTTTCTGATACCCCTCCGGTGGCCGATTTTTCCTACGCAATTCTGAATACCCAGGTAACCTTTACCGATCATACAGCAAACAAGGGGATGAACCACTGGAGTTTTGGCGACAACCAGTATTCTGTAGCACCCAACCCGGTACATACCTATGCCTCAACGGGTGTTTTTCCGGTTACACTGAAAGTCGACAATGCCTGTGGTATCGACTCGGTAACAAAAAGTCTTACTATTTCCATGATTGGTATACAGGAGCCTGCAACCGATGCTTCACTGCGCATTTATCCCAATCCCGCTCATGGCAGTTTTATGGTAGAAATGCCTGAAGGCGTTCATGATACACCAGGATTTATTACCCTTACAGATCTAACGGGAAGGGTGGTGTACCGCCAGTCTGTTGCACCGGGAACCCTGCTGCTTGAGATCCATGCCGTTGATATATCCGCAGGAATCTTTCTGCTCCGGCTTCAATCAGGCGAGAAGACTTATACCCATAAAGTGGTAATACAATAGATTCAGCAGGTTTTACCGGCTGAAATATGCTGCAAGGGCGGTAATGGGGTCGGGGATGATGCCCGAGAGGGTGATCCCGTAATGATCCATGCACTCCCGCAGCATAGGCTGAAAGAGGGTGGGGATGCTTCCGCAGAAACCGGCTGATAAACCGCGGTGATCCTGCAGCAGCGGTCGTACCATCCTATCCAGAAATTCCGAGAAAGATCTTTTAACCAGGGATTGGATTACCGGTACACCGGCATGAGCCACAACAAACGGTACCATAGAGGCAGCGAACGCCTGTGGTTTGGGAGCCTGATACAGTTGGAACAGCAACTGATCGGGGTCAGTTTGGTGCTGTTCGTAAAATTGCAGAGTAAGTTGTTGATCCAGACCACCGGAAAGGAGCAATTTCAGGAAGCTGAAACCGATATGGGCGCCGCTCCCTTCGTCACCCAGCAGGTACCCCATCGACACCGGACGTTTTATGATTGTTCCGGATTTGTACACCCCTGCATTGGAGCCTGTTCCAAGTATGCAGGCAATGCCGGAATCCGGTCCGAAGAGTGCGATACCGGCTCCGGTGAGATCATCCTCCACCTTGATTTCAGCCCCCGGAAAAGCAGTCCTTAACGCATTTTCTACCTTCTCACGCATCGCGGGTCTGGCACACCCTGATCCGTAATAATATACAGAGGCTGGAGCCGGGCACAGCAGTGCCACCCCAGCTTCCACAGCCAATGCAGTAATTTTTTCCGATGCATCAAAGTAGGGGGAAGTGCCTGATGAGCGGTAAAAAAGAGGATTCTTCCCTTCGCCCGCCAATGCCCAGGCGGTCTTGGTGTTCCCTGCGTCTGCAATCAGTATCATGCCCCAAAGATAGTAATCCCCGGGAAATGTTGAGGAGGTTGAGAAAGTTGAGGAGGTTTAGTTGTTAATTTGTTTAGACGATGGCGTCGTAGACGCAAAAGAACCTAACCCGGGGCGAAGCCCCGGGCTACTGACCATTGCCACTCTCTAAAGCCCCAGAGTGGCGAAAGAAAAATGTCGTTCCAGCCGCCCTGTACCTGTGTCATAACATCCTGAAAAAAAACCGCTTACCGTTTGACAATTTGTCTAAAATTGTGTATCTTTGTTTTAGAACATCAGACACACGGATTAAGAACAGAAGCCGACATCAACCCTACAATACTTCCGACAGGTTTCAGGCATCTGCGAAAAAATCATTTCTGTAACCGAGTCAAATGGCATATTAATAAAGCAAACACCATGAAGAAATTGACACTTATCATTTTCTTTTTATTTACGCAATATCTGAATGCGCAAATAGTGGACAGTGTTGCTTTAATTCCGTCATTCCCTACTACCAATGACACAGTTTATGCTCATCTCTTCGGAATAAAGGCAATGTCAATGGATCATATCCGGAGAATCACTACAACTATTTTACCGGATAATATAATTATCAAAACATACGGAATGGCTTGCGGTGGTTTCGCAATGATTACACCTTTTGATACTATAGTTGAAGTTGGACAAATACCATTCGGACATTATCTAATGACAGTAATTTCAGCCTATGACACCAATACAGTGGTCAGTAACTGCGTTCTCTTTCCTCAATTTGAATATTTGGACACCATTACATTGTTTTTCCATGTCCTCAGTATTGATAATCATTCTTTAAAAAATAAAACAGTAACACAGGTTTTTCCTAATCCATTCAATACAAATACTGAAATTTCATTTGACAAGTCATACGAGAGGGTGGAGCTAGTTGTATTTGACCTGCAAGGAAAAATAGTAAAA
>CAZJZF010000416.1:0-2883 GCA_964550385.1 uncultured Lentimicrobiaceae bacterium
TTCCTGGTTCCTGGTTCCTGGTTCCTGGTTCCTGGTTCCTGGTTCCTGGTTCCTGATTCCTGGTTCCTGGTTCCTGATTCCTGGTTTCTAATTTCTAATTTCTAATTTCTAATTTCTAATTTGTGTTTTCTCTGGCCTGATATTTGGTAATTTTCAGGTGTTGCTGCTTCTGCCTCTTGTTCTAATTCATTATTAACCTTTTAAACAAGTGTGACATGGAAAACAAAAAGAATCCCAGGCTCGACCTGCAGAAGAAGCAACCGGTGTTTTTACAGATCGGATTGATCTTAAGCCTTTCAACTGTTTTACTTGCGTTTGAGTACCGAAGTCCTCCAAAATCATTCTCAATAATCGACAACTCCGGAGGCCAGACGCACCTTATTGAGATGATCCCTATTACTGAACAGGCTCCACCGAAAAACGAAGCACCTGCCATCAAAAATCTGGCAACTACTATCGAGATTGTGGATGATCTGGATGACAGCAAATATGACGACCCCGATATATTCGATCCCACCCGGGTAAAAGATCTTCCCCGCATCATTCCAACCCTTATCAAAGAGAAGCCGCGTGTAGACCCGCCTGAACCTCCTATAAACATGGAAGTTCTGGCACAGTTCCCGGGAGGCGACGAAGCCATGTTTGCCTGGCTCGGCTCCAATCTTACTTACCCGGACATAGCGAAAAAAGCGAACATTGAAGGAACCGTATATGTTCGGTTCGTGGTGGCAGTTGATGGTACCATTTCCAGAATCCGGATTGAGCGAGGAAACCTTGGCGGAGGGTGCGAAGAGGCTGCCATGGAAGCTGTGTCGAGAATGCCCAACTGGATTCCGGCACGTCAAAGGAACCGCCCTGCTGAGTCTTCCTATATTCTCCCGATAAAGTTCCAGTTAATTCACTAGCCAACCATCAATCGACTGGCTCAATACTTTGGCCGCACATTTCGCAATGGTGTAAAATGTGCGGCCTTTTCATTATTTTTGCGTCTCAAGGTCATCCCATTTGCAGGGATGACCTTGAGACGCAAAAATAATGTGCGGCCTTTTCATTATTTTTGCGTCTCAAGGTCATCCCTGCAAATGGGATAAATTGGTTTTTAAAACATTATTTATCAGATTTCTACACGAATTCATGCTGAACAGACAATATCAACAAAAACCACATTACCATGGAAGAACGGGGCGTAAATTATTATGTTGAGGCCGGCAAACGGTCGATGAACTGGCATCGGGAATACCTGAAGGATATTCGCAATTGCCGGTTCGACACCATTGCGGTGCATGGCATCTATTCGATGCAGGAGGCACTCGACTTTAACCAGGGCTCACTGATTGAGCCAGTATATATGTCAACCTCACAGGGGTATCGCAACTCGGATGAGATGGAAGCAGCTTTGGGGTATATGATCCCAACATGGTGCTATTCCCGCATTGCCAATCCTTCGATGTATTACTACGAAGGAGTTCTTGCCCTGCTCGAAGGGTATGGCAGTGGTGTTGAAACTTCGTGCCTGGGCACCGCCTCGGGGATGGCAGCTATTCAGAGCGCTGTGGATCCATTTCTGATTGATGACCCCAAACGACCGGGGGCTAAATTGAACTTTGTAGCTACCTGCCAGGTGTATGGAGGAACCTTCCAGCAATTTGCCATGCGAAAAGAAAAAGAACGCAATATTGAATGGCGTAAAGTTCTGAATTCCAATGATATAAATGAATGGGAGAAACTCATTGACGAAAATACCCGTTTCCTTTACGGAGAAATGCCCAGCAACCCTGCCCAGGCTTTCTTCGATCTGAAAAAGGTGGTTGAACTGGCACATAAGTACAATCTACCCATCATCATCGACTCAACCGTTGCGACCCCTGCCCTGCTTCGGCCCATTGAATACGGAGCCGATATTGTAGTGCAGAGCGTAACCAAATCACTGGCTACCAGCGGCATGTCTATTTGTGGCGCCATTATCAGCCGGAAGAATATTGTAAGCAGCATCGACAATGATGAAATGAAGGCCGATTTCTGTACCTACCTGAAGCTGCTCCCCAACCGCGACAATGGCCCCAACATCTCGCCAATGAGCGCCATGCTGGCGATGAACGACATCCGCACCATCCGCACCCGTATGGATCTGGTGAGCTGCTCGACCCAGAAAGTGGCCGAATTCCTTGAATCTCATCCAATGATTGAGAAAGTGGACTACCTCGGCCTGCCATCACATGAGCTTCACAAGCTTGCTTCTGAGTATATGTTTCTGGCAGATTCGGAATTTGACCCCCGCTACGGCAAAAAGGTGAACCGTTATGGCCATCTGATGTCGTTCAGGGTGAAAGGGGGTGCAAAACCCACCCGCGATGTGTTTGATGCTTTCGATCGAATTTATCGCGCCACTGACCTTGGCAGGATCAAGTCGGTAGCCACCATTCCGGCCATCAGTACCCACTCGCAGCAGGGTGAGGAGGGCAGAAAACTTGCCAACATCCCCGACAACCTGATCCGTTTGTGCGTAGGTGGCGAGCACCCCGACGACATCATCCGCGACCTCGATCAGGCACTCGACTCACTCAAGGGAACCAAAGTATATAAAGGCTCGCCGGAATATTCTGCCGGTGGTGCTTCTTCGGCAAAACTGCAATAACAACGTCTATGCGATTCTATTCCACCAACCTGAAATCCCCTTCCGTATCTTTCCGGGAAGCGTTGCTGCAGGGGCAGGCGCCCGACCGGGGTTTGTATATGCCCGATACCATACCACAGATTTCGCCGGAACTGCTGAAACAGCTTCCCGGAATGGCATACCACGAGCTTGCCTGCGAACTGATGTACCCCTTTCTGAAGGAAGATATTTCGTATGAAACCCTTGCCGCAATTACAAAGGATGCCTAC
>CAZJZF010000417.1:0-2863 GCA_964550385.1 uncultured Lentimicrobiaceae bacterium
AACTTGAAATTTTAGCCAGTGGCAATACCGGGAAAAATAAATAATGGCAAGGGTGAAGGTCAGATTGGCACAATCTGAATAAACCTGAAAGGCGCTAATTCCATCAGGAGGGCGCCCTTGTAAATTTCAGTTGAAAAGTATACCAGTATTTCAGTTAGGAAAGAACACCACTTAACAAAAATAATAAATAAAAGAACTGTTGTTGTTAACGAGCTTGAGACGGGAGATAACTCGAAGAGTTATCCTCGGCTCAGGCTCTTTCTCTTTTTTGCTTCTTTTTTCTCTTTGTTCATAACTGTTAATTTGTTGATAACATTGGGTTTTCAGGATTTTTGATCATCATTTTTCGTGTCTCCTTGACCCGGTATGATTTACCGTTCATATTCACGATAAAGGCCCGGTGGGTAAGTCGGTCAACCATGGCGGCTGTAAGCACAGGATCCCCAAAGATCTCCTTCCAACGATCGAACGAGAGGTTGGTTGTGATAATGGTCGACTTTCGGCCACAACGCAGTGAGAGATGGCTAAAGAGCAGTTCTGCCCCTTCTTTGTCAAAGGAGATGTACCCGAACTCATCGCAGATCACCAGGTCGAACTTCTCGAAACGGTTTTCAACGGTACGCAGGTACTTTTGAGAACGGCTTTCCCTTAATTGGGTCAGCAATCTGGGCACGGTGGTGAACAAAACATTATATCCCTGCTGGCAGGCTGCAATACCCAGAGCGGTCGCCAGGTGGGATTTCCCGGTACCCGGATTCCCCGAGAAAATGATGTTCTGTCCGGTTTTAATAAAATCCAGACGTTCCAGTTGAGGCAGTTTGGCGGCGGCATCTTCGGGCAGTTCCTCCCGGTTGATGTCGTGGAGGTATTTGTATTGAACAAAACCTGCCTGTCTCAGGCGGGCCTTTCGGCGGCTCTCAATACGCCGATCGTATTCGAGTTCCAATAACCGAAGCAGGAACGCCTCATAGGAAAGGCTCTCGCGGGCAGCATCGGCAGCCACCGGTTCAAACTCCCTACGCAGGGTTGGAAGCCTCAACTCATGGCACAGGGTGTCGATTTGTTGGTTCAGTTCCTTTGTGCTCATACAACCTCCTCCATCGTTACAGCCATTAACCGAGTGATCTCGTCCAACTGCCGGTTGGAGAACTGTTCAATTTCACTGACGGGTTCCCCCGAGAGGGTGTTCTGAATGGGGACTGACTGGTTACCCAGAACGGCCATGATCTTTTCAGCCGATACATGCTCAGGGCACAGGCCACTAACGTAAATGGCAGTTTCCAGAAGCCTGTTATGCTCCACTTCATTTTCCCGACAATACGTCAACAGATCGATGAACTCCCTGGGTTTATTGATAAACCAACTGCTGTACACCGTTCTGACTTCCCCGGGAGCCTGGGAAAGGGCTTGGGCTCCATGCAGGGCACCTGGTTTACGGGATAAAGTTCGAAGATAATGATCCAGGTTAAAAACCCATTGATACTTGCCATAGTTGCGCACCTGGGTGCCTATCAGATGGTTGGCAAAATATATCTGTAAATCAGAAGAGTAAATTTTTACATCGACCATCTTTCCACAATAAATATCCGGAACCGAGTAGTGGTTGGTGCCATAACAGATCGTGGCATATTTATCGACCTTAAGAGGAACCGTCACAAAGCATTCCATCGGTCCGGGATACTTCCACAGTGAAGGTCGCTCCTGTAAAAGCTCCTCCATGGGAACCTTTTTTGTGGTGCCCGGCAACAGGTTGATCCGGTCACAGGTTTCCAGTAAGTGCTCCCCGGCTTCTTCCATCGTATCAAACTCATCCCGGTTACTAAAGGCCTTACGCCGGATAAACTCCACGCTGCGTTCCACATGGCCCTTTTCATTCCCTTTGCGCACATTGCAGAACCGCCAGCGGAAATGGAACCAGCCCGACAGATTTAGCAGGGCCTCGGTTGGGGTTTTCTCATGCCGGCCCACAAACTCCCGAACGGCAACCCTCATGTTGTCGTACACCATCTCCTGGAAAACACCTCCCATATGGGCGAAAAAAGCATTATGCGCTTCCATGAAAGCCAGGGTGTCCTGCCGGTGGAAAAGCAAAGCAAACCGGTAATTGCTGTATGAGGACGTGAATACCGCCAGATACATGCGCCGCTGAACCCCGCCCACCTTCAACTTGATCTCAGCCCAGTCAAACTCGCATTCTTCGCCCGGAACGTACTCCTGCCGGATAAAGGCTTCCTGCTGATGTACTGCCTTAGAATGAATATAGTTACACACCGTGGTGTACCCGATCGAATGGCCCTGGCTGACCACATACTGATGAATGTCGATCCCGCGCTTGATCTGTTTACGCAGGCCCTGCTGACGCTTGCGCTGGTTCTCCTTTAGTTGCTCATTGATCAGGTCTTCGATCTCTGATGTGAGTTTGCGGCGATAACGCCTGTGAGTATCGTACTTGGGTGGACTGCTTAGAAACTCCTGAAGCGATTTGGTGGAGTCATCTGAAAGTGACTTCTGTGCTGCCCTGGCATGCTCTGACAGCTGTTTCTTGACCGTAATGCGACTGATTTGCAGGTCGCGCGATATCTTCCGGATGCTGTCGAACTCCCGGAAGTACCTTCGGAAAATCTCTTGTTTTGTATCCATACTTATCATTGTTTTTAGAATGCTTACTCAAAAAGTAAGTTTCAGGTTCTACTCCGATAAGTGGTATACTTTTCAACGAGAAAGTGGTATACTTTTCAATTAATATATACAACATTTGGCCTAAACCATGGAGCATTGTGCCAGGATAGATCAAAACAATCATTAGCCGTAGGCCATAAAGCATTGTAAAATAGACGAATCCCCCGGTCTCTTGGTCGTAGAG
>CAZJZF010000418.1:0-2862 GCA_964550385.1 uncultured Lentimicrobiaceae bacterium
TATTGGATGTACTGGGCTTCGAGGTCGGAATGGAGTACGGGCTGACTGCCCACGATGGCAATCACCCTGTCGATAACCCCTTTCTGGGCTGTAAGCGGCAGAAGAAGGAGGAACAGGGCAGATGCCAGGAACAATTTTCTGAGGTTCATATATTATTATGGTATAGGAATCAATAGTAGGTTTCGAAGGAGTTGCGTTTACGTGCCCTTTCGTACAGCTCTTTTCCATTGCAAGGGGGGAAACATTATCCACCATCCGGAAGTCGCGGATGCTGACCAGGTAGTGGTAGGTTGAATCGGAGAAATCCACAAGCCGGTTGCTGGTAAGGAAGGCTTCCTGGTTGTAGGTTGAGATGGGAATTTCCTTGAGGAGGTCGTTGAAATAGAGCCAAACTTCGTCGTCGAGGTAGTAATTCACCGCGTTCTGGCGGGCCAGGGACGCGAGTTTCATCCTGTCGGCCGGGGTAGCTGAGGCAAGAAGCCGGCGGAAAGTTACGATGGAGGGTTCGCCGCGATACAGTTTTACGTAGAGCACTTTAAGGATGTTGTCTTTGAGGATGAAATCTTCGGGGTGTTCTTCATAGTACGTTTTGATCTCCTGATCCGTTACAGTGGTATCGAGTTTTTCCCGCACAAGAGCCTCTTCGTAGGCGTAAATCAGGAGGGCATTGCGGTAATCGCGGAGTTGCCGTTCGAAGGAGGGCTCGAGGTCGCCGAGGTTTTTCTCAGCCTGCTGGAGTACAAGTTGTTGCCGCACCCAGCCGTCGACAAAAGAGCGGATCGCGAAGATGCTGTCGGACTCTTTGGCGCCATCAGGGATTGCAGGGATTACCTCATCGAGATAAAGGTAGTTATCCCCTACCCTGGCCAACACGGTACGGTCTGCGTCCTTTTTGGAGCAGGCGACCAGCAGCACAGCTGATATTGCCAGCAGGGAGATGAAGAGGGCAGTTCGCCGCATTACTGAGCCTTCTGATAGAGTTTTTCGAGTTCGGGGGTAACGACTTCTACGCGGTACTTCTGTTTCAACTCTGTAAGCCATTGCTTTTCAAGCTGTTCCTGATACTGGGAAATCATGATACCACGTACTTCCTGAAGTTGTTTGGGACCCGGTTGCACCAGTTCATTGTATTTTACAAAAGCAAAGCCGGGGGTGCCGGAATAACCTGCCGTTGTAGGGAAAACGCTGGTAATGCCAACATTCCAGGGGTTTGCGTCCACCAAAGGATTGTCTCCTGCCTGGAACTTCTCGTGTTTGATGGTGATGTTGAGGGAGGATTCCCTGTTGAGAGAATCGAGGATCTCCTGGTGGGTAGCTCCTGCTTCAAGCATTGCGCGTGCCTGTTGCGCAAGGGAATCGGTTTTACACACGAACAACGCGGCATCCACCCGCAAGCCCCAGGTGTGTTCCTGCTTATGCTCTTCATAGTAAGCCTGCAGGCCAATGGTATCGCGGAGGGCATACGACCACACCTTTTTGTCCATCAGGTCGAACAGCAGGATGCCGTCGCGGTATTCCCGCATCAGATTGCGGAATTCGGGATAGAGGTTGTCGAGGCGTTGCTCCTTGTATGCCAGCACTTTATCGTCGGTAAACTCTTTTAGTCGTTCGTTTACAAAGAAGGTAACGTCACCGGTTCCGGTGCGGGCCTGGCGGTTTTCGATCCAGGCACCAAACTGCGCTACGGTAACATTTTCGTCACCGATTTTGAAGAGGGGGGCTTTGCTTTTCGCCATTTTTGAGGTGGCCAGCTTCCAGTTTCCTGAGAAGATGGAGGAGTCGATGCCACGATAGAGCAGCGCTTTGTTGGCAGGATACTCCTTAAAGCCAAACTGTGCTTTCACCTGGGCGATAGCCTCTTCGCGGCTCTTCATGGAGCGGCTGTCCTTGCTGATGCGTTGTTTGATGTTGGGAAGCTCTTTTTCGAAGTTTCCCGGTTTCTCCTCTTCGAGGAGTTTGACGATATGGAGGCCATACATGGTTTTTACAGGGGCCGACACATCGCCGGGTTTCATGTCTTTCAGCACAGAAACAAACTCTGGCACGAGGCCGTGAACGGTAAACCAGCGGATAACGCCACCGTTCTGTGCGTTGCTCTGGTCTTCCGACCAGGTTTTCGCCAGATCTTCGAACGTATGTTCCCCTTTAAGAAACTCCTGGTAGATATCATTAATTTTCTTTTCTGCGGCAGCTGAATCGCCCTCCTGACCCGGGCGGGGATACCCAACGAAGATATGTGCGACAAAGGCTCTGCCCATAGCGGGCTTTTTATCTGTTACCTTAAGGATGTGGTATCCGAATACTGAACGGACGATGGGGCTGATCTGACCCACCGGGGTTTCGTAGGCACCGTTCTCGAAGGGGTACACCATATCGAATACGGTAAAATAGCCCAGATCGCCGCGGTTTCCTTTTCTTCCGGCACTGTTTTCCGAAGCGGGGATATCGCGGGCGTAGGGATCATCGGAATACTGTGCAGCGATGGTGGCAAAATCAGATCCAGCCAGCAGTTTTTCACGTGCTTCGGTAGCTTTCTGCCATGCTTTCAGGGTGTCGGCAGGGGGGGCATCCTTGGCAAGGGTGATGAGGACGTGGCTTGCACGCACATCATACAGCATGCGCTCGTAAGCTTCAGAAATAAGTCGATCGGTAACAGACTGATCTGACAGATAAGGCCTTGCGAGCTGGTCGCGGTATCCTTTGAGCTCTGAAACGAAGGAGGAAAGGGTATCCATCCCCAGGGCTTCTGCCTCTTTCACCTTCAGTTTGTAGTTGATAAAAAGATTCAGGTACTCATCGATGCTCTCTTTGGTCATCGGTTCGTTGCTGATGTTGTTTTTAGTAAATACTGCCATAAAGTCC
>CAZJZF010000419.1:0-2854 GCA_964550385.1 uncultured Lentimicrobiaceae bacterium
AGCCGGCAAAAATGCAGAACTGCTCCACCGCTGTAAAGGCATCTTTCTCTCTGCGGAACAGATAATTGTATTTAATCTTTTGAATGAAGGTCAACAGTTTGCTCATATACATCAAGGGTTTTTCGGGTCATTGAATGCAGGCTGAATCGGGCGGCCTGCTTCAGTGACCGGCTTCTGAGGGCTAATCGGAGTGCTTCATCATAATACACACTTTTCATCTGCATGGCTATGGAGCGGAAATCACCGGCATCGGCTGGCAACCCGGCGCTTCCCACCACTTCCGGCATCGAACTGTTGTTGCCGTAAATCACCGGAGTTCCGCAGTTCATTGCCTCCAGCAAAGGCAGGCCAAATCCTTCATAATGGCTCACATAGCAGTATGCGAGGGCTTCGGAATAGAGGAACGGGAGGTCTTCATCATCCACAAACCCTGTAAAGATCACCCGTTGAGGGTTGAAACCCGCAAGGGTATGTGGGGTGAAACTGCCCCAGGTTTGTTTGCCAGCCACAACCAGCACCAGGGGCATGGAGGTGTCGGCAGCTACTACAGCAAAGAAAGCCTGGAGGATATTCGGAAGGTTTTTCCGGGGCTCGATAGACGAAAGGGTTAAAAAGAATGGCACTCCTTCGGGTATTCGGTATTTACCGCACACCCTCTTCCGGTCGGCACCATTGATGCGGAAATGGAACCTTCCGCGGTCGATTGCATGGTATACCACTGCCATGTCAATACGAAGTCCTCCGTGGGTGAATTTTTGTGCATCCTTTGCGGTTGATTCTGATACAGATATGATTGCGGCGGCGTTTTTTGCAGCAAATTTCCAGCCCGATTCAGCATTCCGGATGTTGGTTCTGGTGTGGTACTCCGGATAGATCCTGTGGGTGAAATCGTGAAGGGTAATCACCTTGGGTAAACGGGAATTGATAAATGGCAGGTAATGATGCTGCAGGGGGAGATGCGCAAGGTTGAAACCGGTGGTTCCGGGGTGATGCTCCGTGTCGGCATCTCGGGGAACGATGTCAAAGGGATGGACGCGGGGCACGATGCGTTGCAGTTTTTCAACCCCAAGGCGGACCCGGGTCGTGAGAAAATGAACGATGCGCCACCCGAAATCGAACAGGTGGTGAAAGAGGTATATATTGTGATCGGTGAGCCATTTTTTCCAGGAATCCGGCACCATCCGAAGCATCTGATACTGGATCCGGGCGTTGAGTGAAAGCCTCAGGGGCGCCGGCTGCTCCGATGCAGTGCTATGACCGGTGAATCGCTCTTCCAGCAATGGCTCCATCGCATCGATGGGTTGAATGCGGTTTCCTGCCAGCAGGCTGAAATGCCACCGGCTTTCGGGGTTTCTGTGCACATGCAGGAGCCCTTTCAGTAGTGCAACTTCATAACGCTTCACCCCGTCGTTTACCGGAGAGAGGAGTTTATCCGCTTCGACCAACACCCTGATCTTTTGCCGGCTATTGACTTCCTTATTGCCAGGGAATTCTATCTTTTTTAACACCTCCCAGTCCAGATCGGGATCAGGTGTTACCGGAGAAAGCCCCTCGTATGAATACCCCATTTTCAGCATGGCCTCGCCATGAATACTCCAGAAAAGCTGATGCATTTCATCTGACATATCTTCTCTCCATGCTCCGGCCTTCCCTTTTCTGAAATTGTGGTTGGCGAGTGCCTTTCGATCCCGATCGGAGGTTAAACGATCCCGTCCGGAGCCATACATCGGCAATCCGAATTTCATGTCGGCGAATCCGGGGATCCGATTGTAATCTCCTGCGGGCCAACCGGCCAGCAACCTGATTCGCTCGATGCAGGAAGCAGGATCTGCGATCAGATCTTCGTAGCGGATTATCAGGTCGGCCCTGTTAATCCATTGCAGGACATTTTGTGACCATCCGCCAAAGAAACTCCCCTTCTCAGCAAATATAGCGGCCTGTAGATTTTCGGGATAGGGTGAGCCGGGGGCCACAATATCGCTGCGGTGGTGGGCAATGGAGACCATGGCATCCCTTCCATCGCGCACCAGGTAAACCGCTTTGATGGTTGGGTCATCGGGCAGCAACTGAGCAGGAAGCATGTGGGTTTTGACCACCGGGAATTCCAGATAGCCTGGTTCCAGCAGGCGTCCTTCGTTAACATCAAAGGTGGAGGATTCCAGTCCGAACACCTCAAACAGGATATTCCGCACAAAGGTATTGCCCGATCTGGGAAAGGAGGCAAGCCAGATCATATCCGATAGGTTAAGGTGCTCAGGTTGACGGATTCGTCGTACCCGAGGCGGCGGATCATGGATCCATGCAGCGAATTGAACTGATCGAGCAAATCTTGTGGCATCTCCTCCTTCCACACTCCCACTTTCCCCTTGCGGAAGAATAGCTCGGGGAACGGCTTACTGTATTGCTCCTTCCGGCGATGCGACACAAAGAGACCCCGGCCGCTCCGCTGGCTCTGAAAGGTGGGGATTCTGGAAAAATCGGGGGTAAGGTGGGGCATAAGCTGCACAATGCGGTTGATGCATTTTTCCGGTTCTGCAATGAGCTGTTCGAAATGGAGCACCAGATCGGCCAGCGGCAGCCAGGCCTCCACATTCGCCGTCCAGCCACCGAAGTGACTGCCCCCTTCTGCTAGTACCGCTTCACGAAGATTATCCCTGAAATGGGATTTAGGATCGGTGATGTTTTTCCTGTGCCAGGCTTCACTTACCACTGCATCCCTGCCGTCGCGCACGAGATAGATCACCAACGGCCTGGTTTCGAGCAAGTCCGCACAGTTTTGCGGAAGATCATGGGTTTTAAAAATTTTACTGTCTAAAAGCTTTCGTATCTCCCCGGGCGAGAGATGCCGGTCGTC
>CAZJZF010000420.1:0-2833 GCA_964550385.1 uncultured Lentimicrobiaceae bacterium
GTTTTGGCCAAATGATACGAACACATTGTGAATAAAGCTTTTATCAACTACTAAATATAAAAATTGACAATTCGTATCAGATTGTATGCAGTATACACCTTTGATACTGTAGCCGGCAACCAGAACTCCTCCGATCAGATCATGGTTTTTAGCGATGGCAATGGTGCGCAGGAAGGCCTTTTTGATGGCGCCGGCATTTCGCATGGGTTGGATTGTTGCCGACAAGGAGTGCATCAAACGGCTGACTTCCCTTAAAACCCTTTTCGATCTGTCGTCCAATACGACAGCGGATACTATGAACTGCACATCAGAAAATGCCTGAGGGCCCTTAAAAGCAGGATGAAAACCGCCCTGAAGGCATTAAAGAGCTGTATGCCCGCCGACAAGGCATCGTGGAGCGAGCCGATGGGAGGTTTTCTGATCTGGATCAGGTTGAATATCAGCAAATAGGAAGTTGATCTTGAGGAGCATGTCAAAAAGTATGGTATAATGATTACCGACGGCAGCCGGTTTTTTCAAACCCCTTCACAACAGCACTTTATCCGCCTGTCGATCTCAAAATGCAACGAAACAGAGATCCGGGAGGGGATCAGGCGGATGGCGAAGGCCATTGAGGTGTTGTAGTAACCTTCAGAAGGTAATCAGCTTCGGGTCATGGTCTGCGTTCCGGTTTTCGCGTTGCCGTATTACGCTGTCCCAGGGGATCACGAAATTCTCATCTGCAATTACACCGGTTTCCAGTCCGATAAGTGAATTGCAGATTTTAAAGGTCGATGCAGGGGAGAAGGTTTGGTGGTACTGGCTCTGGTTGTAAAACACATAATGGTTGGTTTGGGGATCGTACAGCACAAAAGATCCCACAACGGCAAACCGGTCGTAATACCGCTTGAAATCATCGCGGATTTCATTTGTCGGCTTCTGTTTGCAGGATGTCAGCACCATTGCTGCCAAAGCCAGTATAATAATGGTTTGTTTCATAAATGGATTTTTGCTGTAACCATAAAGTTCAGATGATTTCTTTTTCGGGGTTCAAAGGTATGGAAGTTATGGATAGGACTCTCTTTTTTACCACTGAGGCACGGAGGATTTTGAGGAAGTTTAGTCGTTTAGCTGTTTAGTCGTTTAGAAGGCCGGTTGCATCGCTAACACCCTGAATTTTATTATTTTAATAGCAGAGACGACCTCCAACACAGCTGATTTTATTATTTTATTGACCTCCAGTATGATTGGCCATATGAAATCATGAAAGCAGCATTATAGCAGTCATTTACCGGGTACGGAGGGTTGAGAATTTCTCGCTGAAATTCGCTGAAATTACGCTGAAATCCGCTGAAATTACGCTGAAATCTTCTGAGGCGTTTCAGCGTAAATCTGCGTTGGTTTCTGCGGATTTCTGCGTGAAACTTGGGAGGAAGCGAAGCACTCAATCCCGTTTCGATTCGCTCACGGGACTCGCTTCGCTCGCTTCCTCAGCAGCGTAGCGCTCAACCCCATTCAGGTCATCAATGCATCGGCATTCCACAAAGCTGCCGCAGCTTTGTTTCCGCCATTTTGGTTTCGTATTCTGCGGCAATCAGCCGGTATTCCGCACTGATCCTGTTCCGTTGTGCTTCCCTCAACTCCAGCGAGGAAATGGTGCCAAGATTCATCTTCTCCAGGGCAACTTTCAGATTCTCTTGTGCCACAGTCAGATTCCTGGTTTCTGCCTTCTGCAATTCAGATCCTTTCATGTATTCTGCAAAGAGGCGGTACAGCTCATTCCGGATTCGGTGACCGGTCTGCTCCAGCTCAAGCTCGTTATTACTGATTTTCAGCCTGGCAATCTGCATATCCCTGCTTCTGGCGAAACCGTTGAAAATGGTCCAGCTGGCGGTAAGGCCATAGTACACCCCATTATTCACCCCGTACCTAATGATTCCAATTTCGGAGGTATTTCGCTGATAGTTGTATCCCGAATTGATGGTCAGACTGGGGTACAAACCGGAACGCTGCTGTTTAAGCGTTAACTGTCCGACCGCCAGATTGCTTCGGGCCAGGGCGATTTCAGGATTCTGCTCCTGAATCAGGGTGCTCAGTCTGTCGTACGTCAGGTCATTCCTGCTCTGCATATATTCCTCCACCAAAAACTTCGTATCGGGGTCGCGGGCCAGCAACTCATTGAGCATAATCCTGGCATTGAGCAGGTTGTATTCCTGCTGTATTAAAGCAGAACTGTCGGCATTCAGATCCACAGTGGCCTGCAGCAAATCGAGTCCTGAACCGGAGCCGATTTTTTCTTTATGCTGCGCAATCATTTTCCTTTCCTCAGAGATCTCCAGGGATTGCCGGATTACCTCCAGCTTCTTTTGCTCAAGGGCGATGGCATGATACAGCATGATGGTATTGAAAACCACATCCTCCACCATTAAACGGGTCCAGGTCTCCCCTGCCTTTTCGAGTTCAGCCAGCTTCTCTCTGGTAATGAACATGTTGAAGCCGTCGAAAAGGATCCACTCCAGCTGGATTCCGGCATTCAACCCTGACGACTTCACATTGCTGCCCTGCCGGATATCGCCGCTGTAAAGCTCCTGTTCTGAGTTGTTGATATTGTTTTGGGTGGTTAGTCCGGCCGACAGCTCAGGAAGAAAGAGGGCGTTCCCTGCCCGGGTTTCCTGTTGGGCAATCAGCAGATTATTTCTGGCTATTCTGATATCGAAATTGTTTTCCAGTGCCATCTCAACTGCCTGATTCAGGGTAAGCAGTTCCTGTGCGGCGCCTGAAAGTCCGGCAAACAATATTAATAGGATTATCAATCTTTTACAGATATTCTTCGTCATGGTATATCTTTTTATTT
>CAZJZF010000421.1:0-2826 GCA_964550385.1 uncultured Lentimicrobiaceae bacterium
AAACTTCATTCGGATACCATATTATTAAGGTAACAGGAAAAAAAGACTTTACCAGACAGATCAGAGTGGCCATCCTCACTCATATAATTGAACCTTCGAAAGAGACCATTGCCGCGGAATTTGCACGGGCCAGCCGGTTTGCCAGCAACGTAACATCATTGGAGACTTTTGAAAAAAGCCTCGAAAAGGATGGCATCGCTGGCTCCGAAGCTATTTTGAGCAAAGATATGTATATGGTACAAACCCTTCAGGAAGGACGGGAAATCGTTCGATGGGCTTTCAATGAAGAAACTATACCTGGCGAAACCTCCAAAATGTTTGAATTCCCCGATAAATACCAGTACGTGATTTGTATTGTCAAATCAAAGCGGGAGCAAGGAATCTGGGAGCTTGATGAGGAGTTGAAGAAAAATCTTGAACCTCTGGTAAAGCGTGAAAAGAAACATGAAATGATTGCTGCCGAAATGAAGAAAGCCGGCACTACTGATTTGTATCAGGTTGCTGAGAAAATGAACCTGACGGTAGATACTGCCAGCATTTCATTCAATATGACCAACCTCATCAATTACGGTCCGGAAGGACGCGTTATTGGATCAGCTTTTGGTTTCCCCAAAGGGAAAGTATCGGAGCCCATCCAAGGCATCATTTCCACCTTTATGATTGTAGTGGACGACAAAATGGTGGCTGAAGATCCTGTTAACCTTGTGGATACACGCATGAATGAAGAGAGGCTTTTTCAGCAGCTAATCCAGCAGAATTTCGACAAAGCTCTTGAAAAGGCAGCACAGGTGGTTGATAACCGCCTGCTCTGGTACTAAGCTCCATTGGGGAGGTCTGCCGGGGTCCATTTAATGGATAACCTTGCAGAAAAGTGTCTGAGAACCCCGTGACGTGGTAATTTTTGGGAACCGTTATCTGGTTTCCTGCATGGAATAACTTACCGGGAGAATTTTTTGCCTGCAGTTATTGTATCTTAGCAGGATGAATTACCTCAGGTTTTTTCCCCTTATTTTTCTGTGGATACAGATACATGGATTGTGTGCCCAAATACAGGCCGATTCACTGACATTGCCCGCCAGAACCGAATGCGAGTTCCCTGGAGGAGTAGATTCTCTTTATAAATGTCTTGAACAGGTTTTCAGGATATCTCTTACTGATCAGCCTTACGATCAGTACCAGGATCTTATTGGAGATGTGCGGATTACCATAAACAAAAAAGGGCAGGTAGTATCGGTAAACAGTGGTTCCTCCCGCATTGAGTACGAACTGGAGAGGGCGTTGATGTTATTGCCACCTTTTATTCCGGCTACCCAGAATGGTAAGGCAGTGACCTCCTATGTTCAGCTGAAATTTATGTTTATGATCAAGGGGAATCGCATGGAGGTAACGCAACACCTGAATTTCAATACCTCTTCCAGGGATAAAGATACTGGTTGGATAAAAGCCGGCCTGATTGCCATATCTGTGGTAGCTTTTCTCCTTTACTGGGGGATATAAAACAGCATGTTGATTATCTGGAAGGTAAAAACGGAAAGATGTATTGTTCAATGATTTTCGGATAGTAACGGTATTCCAATTCGTGGATTCTTTGTGCCAGCAATGCAGGTGTGTCATCTGGCAGAACGGGGCATTCGGCCTGAAAGAGTATCCTCCCTTCATCATAGTGCTCATTTACCAGATGGATTGTGATGCCGGATTTTTCCTCTTTCTGATCCAGTACTGCCGAATGAACCCTGTCTCCAAACATTCCTTTTCCTCCATATTTCGGAAGCAATGCCGGATGTATATTGAGAATTTTGTTGGGATACCTTTCAATCAAAGCAGGGGGTATTCTGCGCAGAAATCCTGCCAGGATGAGGTAATCGGCCTGTACCTCCTGAAGGAATTCGGTAATGGGAACCGGTTCTTCCCATACGTCATTTCGAAATAATACCCATGGAACGTTGTGCCTCATAGCTTTTTGCAGCACTTTCGCCTCAGGATTATTGGATACGACTGCCGCAACGCCTATTAAGGAATGACCGGCAAAATACCGGATTATGTTTTCGGCATTGGTGCCACTGCCTGATGCCAAAATAACCAGTCGGATCATAGAGAGGAATTGAAGGCATAAATGTACAAAAATCCTGAACAATCATCAAACCCATTCAATTCCCTGATTCTGGTGAAGGGGGTTTATAAGCGAACACCTGCACAGCGGTGGCACGATTGGTTAAAGGATGAATCATTACAAAAACTCCGGTAAGATTATAATGAGGATTGGTGGCATTCTGGAAATGCCCTTCCGATTGTGCCCACAATCTTACGAATTCTGTTGCAAGTTCCTGGTAGGTATAGTTATAGTATTGCCTTCTGTTTCTTTTGTCTTCCATAAGTTCTGAAATGTAGGTTACAGCGATATTTTCACCACATAGGTAACCTTTTCCACCGTAGTATTCCACTCTTCGGTTCACTGTGCTCTTTTTAAAGTTGGGCTGATGGTGACTTGCCCCGCTGTTCTGAGTGAGGTAAGTTGCATGATCAGCAGCAGCAGCGATAAGAATGGAATCCAGTTTCATCAAAGGGGCTCCCTGTGAATCACGCAAGGAATCTATCCCTGCAAGAATCAGGCGCTGAATAAGATCCTGATCCAGTAATCCGGGGGCAATAGTGTCTGATGGGTGTTGAGCCCTCAGTTGAAAACCGGGAAGCAACAACAAAAAGCCAAGGAAAATAGTACTTAAAGAATTGACATACAATCCGATGATATTTTTTCCTTGCATATCTGAGCTTTTATTACTTATTTTGCCGCGTTTAACCAAAACCTGAAAACTATGTCTGATATTG
>CAZJZF010000422.1:0-2825 GCA_964550385.1 uncultured Lentimicrobiaceae bacterium
AACCGGATAGGGTATAAGGAGAACGGGGGACCCTTCTCTTTGATCGAGCTAAAGGTTTTACAGGAGGTGATTACCCTGGTGGTATTTATGGCATTTACCCTGTTGATCTTCAAAAATGAGCAGTTCAAGCTTAACCACATCATTTCGTTTGTTTTTTTGGTGCTGGCTGTGTTGTTTGCATTCAAAAAGTGAAGAAAATTTGTATAATTGTCAATTGTAAATTGTTAATTGTCAATGCTTTTAAGCGTTTAATAGAAGTTGGTTGGGTTTAGGAGGTACTCTGCATTTTTTTGTGGTTATTTTACAAACATTCATTACCTTTGGGAACCTAACCAAAAATCACACTGATATGGGAATGATCAAGGAGTTTAAAACGTTTGCCATCAAGGGGAACATGATGGACATGGCGGTTGGTATCATCATTGGTGCCGCATTCGGAAAAATCATTACCTCTTTGGTGAATGATGTGATCATGCCGCCATTGGGGATGCTTCTGGGCGGAATGGATTTCACTTCTTTCAAATTAACCCTGAAAGAGGCTTCGGAAGGAGTTGAGGCTGTAACCTTAAATTACGGCACCTTTATCCAGGCCTTCGTGGACTTCCTGATTGTAGCCTTTGCCATATTCATGGTTATCAAGGCTATGAACCGTATGAAGAAGAAGCAGGAAGAGGCTCCGGCAGCTCCCGCTGAACCGCCGGTACAGGAAAAACTGTTATCCGAAATCCGTGATCTGCTGAAAGAAAAGAAGTAGTTTGCAGGATTTCTCTTACTTAAAGCACGCCGTATTTGTTCAGCAGATGCTCCATCTCGTGTTGGAGTGAAGTTGCCTCATGCCGCGCTTTCCCGGCATAATCTTCCCCTTTGGATGCGAAGAGAATACTTCTGGAGGCGTTCACCAGCAATCCACAGTCTGGAGTCATGCCGCTTTCGGCCACTGCCTCCAGGCTTCCTCCCTGTGCTCCTACGCCGGGCACCAACAGGAAATGATCGGGTGCAAGTTTCCTGATCCCCTGAAGCATTTCTGATTTTGTAGCACCTACAACAAACATCATGGCCTGGTCATCAGCCCATTCGAAAGATTTCATGATGACCTGCTCGTAAAGTTTTCTATGGCTGTACATCACCCTGATACCGAGCTTATCGAGCGTTGATGGAATTCTTGGCTGAATAAGCTGAAAGTCAGAGGCACCCTCATTGGAGGTAAGCACCAGCAGGATCACCCATTTCCCTTCGTAACCCAGAAAAGGGGTAACAGAGTCTTTCCCCATGTAGGGAGCTACCGTGATCGCATCAAAAGGCAGGGTTTCAAAAAATGCTTTGGCGTATTGCTGCGAGGTATTGCCAATATCGCCGCGCTTGGCATCTGCAATCGTAAATACCTCATTGCCAAACGAATTCAGATACTGAATCGTTTTCTCCAGGCTTTTCCAGCCATCAAGCCCTCTGCTTTCATAAAAGGCCAGATTGGGCTTATAGGCTACTGCGAGGTCGATGGTGGCATCGATGATGCCTTTATTAAATGCAAAAACAGGATCCTCCTCCTTCAGGAGATGGGGAGGAATTTTTGTGATATCGCTGTCGAGCCCCACACACAAAAAACTCTTCTTTCTTTTGATCAGGTCTGTCAGTTCCTGTTTTTTCATCGCGATAGATATTAAGTTGAATAGGGATTGTGTTGGAATATTTTACTCGGAACTCACTGCTTCCTTTAACCGCTCGGCATTCTCTGCCACCTGAAGTTTATCGATAAGTTCACCGATTTCGCCATTCATCACGGCCTGCAGGTTGTACATTGTATACCCGATCCGGTGGTCGGTAACTCGTCCCTGCGGATAGTTGTAGGTGCGTATTTTGGCACTGCGGTCGCCGGTGGAGACCATGGTTTTTCGTTTTGAAGCAATCTGGTCGAGGTACTTCTGATATTCGAGTTCAAAAATCCTGGAGCGGAGCACCTTCATTGCCTTATCGAAGTTTTTGAGCTGCGACTTTTCGTCCTGACAAGACACCACAATACCGGTGGGAACGTGCGTAAGGCGAATGGCGCTGTAGGTGGTATTCACCGATTGTCCTCCCGGTCCGCTGGAGCAGAAGGTATCTTTCCGGATATCAGAAGGGAGAATATCCACATCGAACTCGTCTGCTTCGGGAAGAACCGCTACTGAGGCGGCAGAAGTATGAATCCGTCCCTGGGTTTCTGTTTTCGGAACACGCTGCACCCGGTGCACCCCGCTTTCATATTTCAGAATACCATAGGCTTCTTCCCCTGTTACGTCAAAAACCACCTCCTTAAAACCACCTGCGGTACCATCGGTCATGCTTACCAGTTCATATTTCCATCCCTGGTTTTCCACAAATTTTGTGATCATCCTGAACAGGTCACCTGCAAAGATGGAAGCTTCATCACCACCTGTGCCTGCTCTGATTTCCACAATGGCATTCTTGCTGTCCTGGGGATCCCGCGGAAGCAGAAGCAGCCTGATCTCCTCCTCCATCCGCTCTTTATCCTCCTGAAGCGTTAAAATCTCCTCCTTTGCCATGGCTCTGAACTCTTCATCCTTTTCCTTTGCCAGCATTTCTTTGGCCGACTTCAGATTATCCACTACATTTTTGTACTCAAGATACGCTCTCACAACCGGCTGAAGTTCTTTGTAGTCCTTGTTGAACTTCACATACCGCTTCATATCAGCCATTACTGCCGGGTCGTTGAGCTGTTGTTCAATCTCCAGATACTTTTTATAAACACCTGCAAGCTTTTCCAGCATAATTTCTTACTCCTGATTCAGATTTTTGGGCAGCAAAGATACAAAAAAAAGGGGGCTCTC
>CAZJZF010000423.1:0-2822 GCA_964550385.1 uncultured Lentimicrobiaceae bacterium
TCGAGAGGCTTGGTATCTTCACCTATTCCGAGGAAGAAGGCACCCCGGCAGCCCTGCTGCCCGACGATGTGCCAGAAGAAATCAAAGCGGAAAGAGCAGCAGAAATCATGTCCATCCAGGAAGAGATCAGTTTGCAGAACAACCAGAGTCTTATCGGAAAACAGGTACAGGTGATTATCGACAGGATGGAGAACGGATTGGCTGTAGGGCGTACCAAACACGACTCGCCCGAAGTTGACCAGGAGGTTTTTATAGAAAATCCGGCCCACCTGATGCCCGGTGATATGGCTTTGGTTACGGTTACCAATGCCTCTACATTTGAAATCTACGGCAGGTTCGTTTCGTAGGCAAAATATATGTCGCCCCTCAGATACAACACATCGGTCAGCTCCATTACCTCTGCCCTGCACTCGCGGCACCCGGCCAGGTGACTAAGCAACCGTGGCATCCCCGGATGACCCTGCTGCCTTTCCGAATTCAGAAACTCTGCCACCATCGCTAACTCCATCGTATCCGGATGGTTTATCAGCTGATTATCCTTGCCCATGGCACAAAATATTTGGTTGTACGACTACTTCGTTAGCTTAAAATCCTGTACGGACCCAAAACCCACATCACGGGATTTAACGAAATACAAGGGAATGTAATTTCCTTCTGAAACCTGCAAACAATATTTTTCCAGAAGAATTTGCAGTGTGTCGCTGCAATAGGCAGCCCTGGGTGGACTGCCGTTCAGCAACCTGATAAGCTCGCAGGTTTTGTAATTGAACCACTTGCGCAAAGTATCAGGGTGCGAAATTTTCCCCTCTCCTGTGGCAAACAGGGGAAATATAAGTGTGTAAATGTCCTTGTCTTTTAAATTGGGATCGCAGTTGAGTCGATCCATCACCTCCTCGCTGATATAGTCCCGTGCATCTTCCCTGTATGAAAGCAGGTCGCTCCAGCCAATTTTTATCCGGTAAAGCAACTTCAGCATCAACATCACCTTGTGCTTTTTATGTCCCATCAGGATCATGATTTTATCCAACCGGTTAAACTCATCCAAAATCACCAGCCTGGCATATAGGGGAACCTGAAAGTCAGGCTCGCACACCATATGATCGCGCAATAACAAACTCCTTCGCCGCATCGACCGGAGGTATTCTTTGATGATATTCCGGCAAATTGCCGAAAGATAAGTTCTTACCAAAACCTGCCCATTGTACTGGCTGGCAATCCTGCCAATATGCAGGCAAAATTTTTCATTTACCACTTGCAGCATCTCGTTACAATCCTGAAATGGAAAGTACCCTGCCCTGGCATATTTCCTGGTAATTAAACTAAAAAGTGTCTGGTGCCTGATTAATAAGTCGTAAGGCTTCGTTTTTAGCAGCAATAGATCCAATTCATCGTCCTGCATAGCATATGATTTTAGGTGAATGCCAGCAACAATACAATGGTGTGTCAAGGACTCTTAAAAGGTAGCTAAGGAAAACTGCTTTCGGTTAACTTCCTTTTAACTGCTAATATAAATTACGAACCTATCCATATCCAAATCATTGCAATTATATGCGATACATAAAATCGAAATGACGGGAGTTTGAAAATTTAAAAAGTTATTAACAAAAAAATGTTAACGAGATATCTCTACCTTAAACACCAGTGGCTGAAGCACTTTCACCTGTTCAGTGCGATTTTTACCGGCGAGGCGATTGCGGAACTGGAGAATGGGTTCGTCCACCCCTTCCTGTTCAGAGGCTTCCTGCATGGCCTGGTAGATATATTGGCTTTTAACGGCAAAGCCCACCCCATCTTTCTGGGTATTTTTGCCGGAAATCAGCCCCAGAAAATTGCCATGGGCATCGAAAAGGGGACCGCCGCTGTTACCCGGGTTTACCGGAATGGAAACCTGGTAAGAGGTGGTATCGCTGTAGTAGCCACTCACAGAGCTGATGGATCCTTCGCCGAACACAATGTCCTGCTTGCTGTAGCCCAGGGTAAATACATACTCGGCGATATCACCGGTCTCCGCTGGTTGTGCGTAGGGCAGTTTCCCGAAACCCCTGAAGGCGGGGTCATCAATTTTCAGCAGGGCAATGTCGGTAGCTTCGTTCTTGTAAATAATTCTGGCTTTGTACCGCACCAGCGTATCCTGGAAGTTGGTAACCCAAACCGAATCCAGATTTCTGATTACGTGCAGGTTCGTTGCAAGCATCCCATCAGAGCTTACCACAAAAGACGACCCGGTGTAGGGAACAAACCTTCGCTGGTTCCGCGTGATTTCCTTTTTAAGGGATTCCTGTTCACTTGAGATACCCTGCACTTCGTTGCGCAGTTCAAGGTATGCGCTGTCTTTGCGGGCCCCCAGGTTGCCCGAAAGGTATAACCCCGAAAAAGTAACAAATACAGCAGCAGAGGCAGCCCAAGCAAGGCTGCGCCTGATATAGGTACGGTAACGCTGCCCAAGCATCACAGAAATCTCCTGAGCCGAGTTCATTTCCAGATGAATGGCCTGAAGCCGTTTTCTCATGCTCTTCCTGGCAAAAGATTTTTGCAGGTTACGAAGCAATCCGGCAAACGACTCATAACGGGCTGACAATTCAGGATCAGCAGCCAGATCAGCCTCAAAATGCTGCCTAGCCTCCGGCTCCATCCGTCCCATATAATACTGGTCAAAATCCTCTTCCGTCCATCTTTTCATATTCATACAATATTATATATGCTTTCATTCCCCCCTCTTCTCAAAAATCCGCTTCAGCCGCATCAGGCATTTGTATTTCTGGTTCTTGGCGTTGTCGGCATTGGTATAACCCATCTGCTCCGCAATCTCCTCCATACTCAGC